>PFAH01000008.1 GCA_002773725.1 Candidatus Colwellbacteria bacterium CG10_big_fil_rev_8_21_14_0_10_42_22 | reverse complement strand
CAGCCCCTTCAATCATCCAACTTTTTATTCTTTCTACCTCTTCTGTTGGATCCTTATCGTAAGCAAAGTATACGAGGAGAACGCTGCCCTGATCGGGGACATTCTTAACTAGTTCCTGAAAGAATTTTTTATTGGAATCATTCTCAAGTTTAGCGCTACCTCCGTGAAGAATATATTTCGTCATATTTAAAGATTAGCACAACCCTCCTCGAGCACGTATAAAAAGTGACAAAAGTGACAGTGGTCGAGATATCAATAATTACGCTACCGCGTTCTATTAGTCTTCTTTTTTAGCCTCATTCTCAGAAGCTAGGTTTTTCAACTTGTTTACTACTGCTTTTGTATAAATCCAAAAGAGAAAAAGTCCAAGAAGGAAAAACCAAAATGTCTGTGATGCATAATGGAACATTACATTCAAATTGTGTTGAATTTGCCAGATCTCCATTGACTGTTGACAGTCCTGACTCTCATAGCCATGTTGTTCACATATCGCTTTCACTAAGTCAAGACGATATGTATAGTCACGCTCTAGCTGGTTCATAGCCCTATGCTCCATCCTCCTTCCTAGAAACAGCTAGGAGTAAAGATGCAGATCCAAAGACGAATACGGAAAGAGCTAATACTTTCAGATAGTAAGTACTCCATATATCTCTTTCTGCTATAGCTCCGCAGACTTCAAGCGGAAATGTGTCTAGCTCATTAATGCAATAATCAGAGAGTTCGGAAAGCATGATTTTAGTCTGCCAGAACCAATAGATCGCAAGAATGAATACCAAGACTGTTGATCCATATGCGATCAATTTTCCATTTCCTCTTATTAACGTATTCATCTTCTTAACTATATCACTTTTTCATTCGCTTAATCGTTCTCTTATTCATCCGAGTTATTAAAAGGGAAAGTAATTCCAAACTGCTTTTTGGCAAAAACATATTTGGGGTGCATTCCATATTTTTGTGCAAGCACAGAATAAAGCATTATGTGAAGTTCTGGGAATAAAAAACTAAATATACCCGTAAAGGCAGTTATTAATGCGAGCAACGGCTCTCCTCGCAGATAAAGGAAAACTCCGACCACAACCCCTAAAATTCCAGTGATTACTGGGTGGAACAAAGAGAGCGCTAGTTTAGTCGCCAGTTGACGATTATAAACATACCAATTTATCCAACCGACTAGTAAATTAACGAAAACTGGAATACCAAATAAGTAGATTAGAGACATCGAATTATATAAATGGTAAATGGCTAATAATAAAAAAGTGTAGAACATTACATTGCCGGGGAGTTGAAACCAAGACTCAACTATAATTTTCTCATCATTATTGAGGTATGGATTATTAAGTTTATATGTGTTTCTCTCTGTCTTCATCGCCATTAAATCCTATCATATTAATCCTCCTCGAGCGCACGAGATCGATACACTCCTCGTGCTAGCTCTTGTTGGCTGGCCTCCTCGAGCTAGAACCGCCAGGGTTCAAGCCCAGCCTAATGTTTTTGACTACTTTCAATATATCAAAACGACCCTCTTCGAGCACGCTATTAGTTTAAGAATGGTAATACGCTAATAGCTACAAGTATTATCGTTAAGACAACCAGCACCCAAGTCAGGCGTTCAAGTCTTTCGTTATATTGTTTTGTCGATTCCTTTAAGGCATTCAGCGCCTCTATTAACCTACGATTAATTTCAGCTTGTGCTTTCTGAGACTTGAGACCACTCGGTGTGCCTATAACAGTTTCGCCTGCTAATTCAACAAGCTGATCAACGTCCATATTTCGTGTATTGATATCAGACATAAAAAGTGACAAATGTTACAGTGGTAAGGGCTTAAGGTTACACTACTCTGCAACCTTATGATCCAAACTCTTTTATAAATCGGTCGTATGCCTGCTGAATAATAAGCATGGCATATCGGACATCTTTCTCATTCTTTACCTCAAGCATCGTCATGTCTTGGCCAAAGTAATCTCTCGATCTCTTCACGGGCTTGAGCCTTTTCTGAGGATCATCAAAATCTTTCACCTTGCTCCTTGTAAAATCAATCCTTAGTCCGTCACGGATCTTGAGCACGTTGAATATATTTCTCCAGTTATTGGGTATTTGATACCCTATATAGACTTTTTTTGGATTTACTACCAAATCCGGATGTATTTGTAAAATTTGTTCTTTGAGTAATATGTGTAAATCATGAGACTCCCCATCTTTTCCAAGAAGATCTTCCTCGGTATATTTCTTAACTTCTTTTGCCGCCTTTTGGGTTTCACTAGTAATATTTTTAATCTGCGTAAGCGATTCAACGCTTTGTGTTGTCTCTATTCGTCGATACTGAATTAAATCGCTTTCGAACTGTACCGCTTCCCATAATTCAAATGGCATATTTTTAAAGTTCACCGCATTCTGTTGATGTGTGGTAAATGACCGTGCGATAAAAATTACTCGTGATTGAGTCCAGTCAATATCATCTTTGTTAAGAGATGCTTTCTTCTGTTTGTTAAACTCCAATACAAACTCGGCTTTGTTGTTTAGCATGAGCGACAAATATGAAAATCCTTGGTCTACAATGCTGAAACTTCGATCACGTTTATATTCAATAATGACAAAGGCTTTATTCTCGAGGTCGTACCCTAGAGTGTCGATAAATAAGTTTTGTACCTGGTATTCTGTTGCCACAAATTGGAGTCCAAAAATAGTTTCAAGGTTTTTCTCGGTTAATTCTTGCAGGTCCTTCTCTTTCTTAAAGGCATTTTCTTTTACCTGTAAAAGTTTACCGTTTTGCTTCTTGAATGTTGGCATATAAATACTCTACCACTTATTCTAAATTCTTACTCCTCAAACTTTACTTCAGCTGACTTATCGTATGCTGGAGAGTGTATTAAGAAAGCCTTTAGGGTTCCGTTCCCTGTTCTGTAATCATACGGAGTGTTTTTAGGGACAACAACCAGGTCCATTTTCCCAACGGAAATATCTTTGCCGTTGATGGTAAATACGCCCTTACCCTCAAGAATTATGTATGCTCTGTCGGATTTTGTCGACTTAACTCTACCGTGTCTACCACTTAATTCTATATACAACCCGCTCAGGCCTGAGAAATCTTCGCTTGTGTTGTATACCCAGGCTTTAAATCCCTCCCAACCTATCTCTTTAGCATCCTTAAGCGAAAACTTCATGTCCAAATTTTACCACGTCACCCTCCTCGAACGCACGAGAAACATGTCTGGAAATCGAACATCCTAGGTCCAGTACCGCACGAATACTAGATTTCTCTGTTTGAAATGCTGGTTCGAATCTTTGAAGAGTTAAGGGGTTAGCCGATTTACCCCCCTATACAAGAATGTTACCTCTCTAACATTGTTTGCACCAACTAACTTCATAAGCATGCGACTGGCACCCATACCCAAACCTCCATGTGGCGGACAACCGTACTTAAAGAAATCCAAGTAGTACTTCAGCGATTTTGTGCTTAATCCCTTCTCCTTAGCCTGTTTAATTAAAACATTATAGCGGTGTTCTCTTTGAGCACCTGTTGTAACTTCTAAACCATTCCAAAGCAAGTCGAAGCTTTTGGTCAATTCAGGTTCATCCTCAAACCTCATGTGGTAGAAGGGTCTTGCTGAAACAGGCCAGTTAGTTACAAAAACAAATTCATGCCCGTGTTGTTCCATCACATACTTACTAATAGCACGCTCCTCCTCTGGCGAAAGGTCCTCTGGTTTATCACTTTTTAGACCCATACTCTTTAGTACTTTCTTTGCCTCGAAAAATTCTATTTGAGGGAAAGGTCTCTTGGGCACAACCAATTTTCTCCCTAAAATTCTTTTTACTCGTTTCCCATATTTTTTCTCCACAGCTTTTAGCATAGCTACAATGAGCTTCTCTTCTTCTGCCATCACGTCCTGGTGAGAGTCTATAAAAGCTATTTCCATGTCATAACTTGTCCATTCCGTGTCATGTCTGGATGTAAAGGATGGGTTTGCTCGAAAAACCGGACCTATCTCAAATACTCTTTCCATACCGGAAGCCATAGCCATTTGTTTATAGAACTGAGGAGACTGGGCAAGATAAGCCTTTCGATCGAAGTATTTTACCTCAAACAATTCCCCTCCCGACTCACTTGGACTACTCATAAACTTGGGAGAATGTATTCTGGTAAACCCATTGTTGCTACAGTGGTTAACAAGGGCCTGCTCCATTGTAGTCCAGATTTTGAATATGAGAGCACTCTTCGGTTTACGAAGATCAAGCCATCGCCAGTCTAAACGTTTTCCTTGAGAAGCTTCCCCATCCCCTTTTTCCATTATAGGAATTGGGAGCATTGGATCTGCTTTGGATAAAACCGAAAGGGAAGTGGCTGCCATCTCTAGTCCTCCTGGCGCTTGCTTCTCCTCTTTGACTAATCCAAGGATCTCAACCACAGATTCAGTGGTAAGATCGCTGATAGAGTCGAAAACAGTCTTGCTTTTGGATCCCTTCACCACCACTTGGACAACGCCACTATCATCCCTAATTAACAAAAACTTAATCGCGCCCTGATCTCGGATGGTTTGAACCCAACCAGCTATCCGAACTTTCTTTCCTACTCTTCTATTTAATTGTTCTATTTTGATTCTCTTCATGTTTCTACAAACAAAAAGCCCCTGCAAACCCACTAGTTTAAGCTAATAGGTTTACAGGGGCGCTCTGTGCACGATACCACCCTGCTTTACTCAACTGTTACCAGTTAGAGCCTCGCGAACCATTGGACAATGGTCCTATGCTGTCACGGGCACTCCCGAAGGGTTCTACTCACCATAATGGTTTTCTTCCCTCAGCTCACCTGTGTCTCCCAGGGTCATAGCTATTAAGTGGATTATAGAATGCTGATAGAAAATTGCAATCCCTAGTGGTCACTAGGAACTTCAAACCTTGGCTGGGGGTCTGGGAATCGAACGTAACTATCGGTACGCCACTCCGAGGGCTTCGATGTCCTCTGGATCCATCTCCCAGTCCCCCGCTTCTAAGTTTTCTTTGAGGTGTGTCTCGTTCTGAGACATCGGAATAGTTACCACGTTCTTTTGGGAGACAAGCCAGTTAATGGCGATTTGAGCTCTTGTCTTACCGTATTTCTGAGCCACCTTATCCAAAATTTTGTTTGGCTCTAGTAACTCACCTCTGTTAACTGGTCTATAGGCTACTAGCATAATGCCGTTTTCCTGACAGTAGGGAACCATTTCTGAACACACATTCTTGCTATATCCATAATTGTCTTCCAGTTGGGTGGATAGGCTGTATTCAACCTGGTTAGCCACGATCTTGGTGTCGGCGAATGATTGTGCCTCTCTAATCATATCTATTGTGAAGTTACTTACGGCGATGTTCTTTATTAGCCCTTCTTTTATTAGTTTGTTCATTGCTTTCATAGTTCCCTCTACGGGAATATTTGGGTTGGGAGCGTGGATGTAGTATATGTCTACGTAATCTAATTTCAGTCTTTTCAAACTTCCTTTGGCCGCTTTAAGGACATCCTCGTATTGCAAGTTAGTTTTAGCCACCTTAGTGGCTATAATTAGATTTTCTCTTTTGGTGTTTGTGATGGCTTGTCCAACTAGCTCCTCAGCGTGGCCGTTCCCATAAAGCTCAGCTGTATCTATATGCCTGTACCCCAAGTCTAAGGCTGACTGTATGGCTCTCAAACAAACTTCATCGTCTGAAGAATTAGCCTCCATATTCCCTCCCATAAGCCAGGTGCCCAAACCCACCTTCGGCAATTCAAATCCGTTATCTAATTTCCAAATATTCATATTGGAATCTTATCACATCACCCTCCTCGAGCGCACGAGATCCATACGCTTCTCGTACTAGCACGACTTGGCTGCCGGACAGGGACTCGAACCCCGGTTTTCTGTTCCAGAAACAGACGTCCTACCACTAGACGATCCGGCATAGTCCTTCCATAGCCAATCGGCGACGGAGGGCAATGAGCGTTTTTATTCTATATTCACTCACTCTATAAGTGAAGGTGCCCCGGTCATCTTACGATTTCCGGGGCACATACACTCCAAGTGGTTAGCTGGGCTTAATTCCACCGCAAGAAACGGGTGTACTTGTGGTAGTAGTCCCAAGCCGAGAAGAGGGTGAACCAAAGAGCCAACGCCATCACCGCCCCACCAGGAGAGTTCCAGCCGGTGGCACCATTGAAAGGCCAAGGATTGATGACCAGGTAGATAGCCACCGATTGAAGGCCCATCTTGATCTTTCCCAAGTTGGATGCCTTGATGAAGCCCCCGCCTACGTTTGCCTTCAGCGTCATCACCAAGAAATCACGGTCGATGATGATGAATCCCGCCCAAAGCCAAACTGGGTCCTTGGCTACCAACGCGAGGACACAACCGGCAATCAAGAACTTGTCTGCCAGCGTGTCCAACATGATGCCAAATTGGCTGGTCGAATGTGTTGCTCGGGCGATGGGGCCATCAAGGCCATCTGTCGCCACAACGATGGCGAAAACGAACCCCGTCCAGAATTCGTTGTCACCGTAGTAGATGAAGCCCATAACCACAGGGGTCAGGACCATTCTCGCGTAGCCCAACCAGTTGGGCAATTTCTTTAGCATGCCTGCCCCTTTCTTTGGAGTAATTCTTGCAAGCTTCTTAGAAAGCTAATTACAAACTTACTAAGAAGCTTGCAAGAGGATGTATTTTAAAGGACTCTCGGATGATGATACAAATATTCATAATTGTCAATTTGATATGCGCTCCGCCAAAGGCGGACTGCTATTTGTAACTAATGAATAACCAGGCGGATGGGGAAAAAAGAAAAACCCCCTGACGGGGGCCTTTCTTGGTTGTCTACCGAAAGACGAATCCTTCAGCAGACAAGTAAATTCTATAACATAGAAAACTAGGTGTCAATAGGCGCTTCAGCCCGTTAGAAAACACTCTGCAAAAGCGTGGGCTACGACCATCTAGGAACGATCTGTTCCTAACGGGTTAAAAAATAAGTGAAATAATGGGTGAAATAATCGATAGTAGAAAACCGAACAAAACTGCAGACCAAAAACCAGCTACCTCAAATCCCGGCACAATATAAGTTGCCAACATCACAAGGCCAGCGTTAATAACTAATGTAAAAAGACCAAATGTAAGGAGGTTTATGGGGAAAGCAACGAAGGTAATAATCGGCTTTAAAAAAGTGTTGATGATACCCAAAACTAAGGCAGCCACCAGGGCTGTCAAAAATCCGTCTATACTGACAGATGGTAGAAGATTCGAAAGAGCCAATATCGTAAGCGTCAGAGCTATCCAACGAAGAAGCGTCTTCATACCTTAATTATAACAAAACTTTAATCTATTCGCCCACTTCCACCACCGCTTTTCTATATCTGCAAAAATCACAATCATCATCTGCCTCCGGAACATTATTTGCATCTAGAGTCGATTTAATCTTCTCGAGAGTGGGCTCTACCCAAGACGAATCGCCCTCATAGGGAATCACCTTAACATCGAACTCCAGTTTGCCGTCAAACGCCTTTGTGTCCGTCTTGCCATTGGCGTAAACAAAATACCCAACCGAAGATACGTCGAATCCATTTTGACGCATTAACCATTGGTAGAATTCCATTTGGCGTTTGTAACTAATCTGCCAATCTGCATCTAGATCAACTTCTCCATCTTTAGAAGTTGCTTTATAGTCAGCAATTAATAACTCTCCCTTGGGATTTACCCAAACATCATCTATAGCTCCGGTTAAGACAAAGTTTGTTGGTTTATGATAATACTGAACACCAACAAAGTTTTCTCTCCATTTATCTATATCTTCGTGTTCAAAAGGAACAGCGTCTATTCCATATTGCTCCATTAAGGGATGAGCCGTTTTATCAGCTCTGTGGATATCAAATTCTTTTTTTAAAAGCGAGTCAACCGCAGAATTTAAACTAAACGGATAGCCGGGGGGTCTGCCAACTCCAAGACGACGATCAAGATAGAAACATTTTGGGCATTCAATGAAAAGATCTACCTTAGAGCGACTCAACTTAAAGGGCTCATCCGAGCTTGGCTCATAGATATTTCTTGTTCTTCGAGGTGTGTAATACTTTGACATACTTTGTCAGTTTATAGTTTTTAGAGAATAGTTGATAGTGGACAATCTAGTTTTGTAATTGATAATTCTATTGGTTCTCAACTCAAAAACCAAAAGAGGTCATCTAAGATAAATCTCGGATGACCTCTTTTACCTACCGGTAGGCAGGCCTACCTATCAGCAGGCAGGTCTGTCTGCCGGTAAGCAGGGAGGCAATTAATAAGCCGGATTCTGTAATCCGACGCGTGGTCGGATGATAGCAATCTATCTAGGCCATCGATTACTCTCAAGCTCGTGCGGCTCTCTCCGACCGAAGTCGGAGCACGGCCTTGCACTCAGGTAAGGATTTAGCCGTTTCACTCCCGCTTTTTGCCCCTATGGCGGGATTAGACCATCTACGTTGGGATCGGGCCTCTCTGCATATTTCTAAACAGAGCGTCACTGCTCGCACCTCTATTCTTTCGAACGACGGGTATTACCCGCTACCCTGCTCTCCGACCTAAGTCGGAGGAGTGTCCGGACTTTCCTCTTTGCGGACTCCTGATGTAAAGAACAATCACTATCTCGACTGTGTAGAGTCCACAAAGCTGCTATCTAAATTGCCTCCCTGCCTATCGGCAGGCAGGCCTACCTACTGTCAGGTAGGCGCACCTACTGTCAGGTAGGCGTACCTACTGTCAGATAAGTTTTTCTACAAATAAGTAGGCGGAAAAGTTTATACAATAGAAAATTAATTTAATCAAGAGTGGAAAGTATCCACTTTATTGACATTTATTCTGTTTTATGGTACAAACACCGCAACGGTCCTTGAAGCGACAAGAAGGAGGGACCATGTTTGGGGGAACGATCTTTGAAGCATTTCAAGGTGATGATGGTGAGTGGTTTGCCATCATCGAACCGACCCAGCGAGGTCGGAAAGTCATCGCTCCCCTGCGTAACGGGGGGGAAGTGATTTTCCGCGAGTGCGAGCCGTGGGTGGAAAAGGGCACCATGCCCTGCATCCCGCCTGATGGCGTGACGGTGCTCTATGAGTACCGTCCGCACCGGTACGATCGCCGATTTGGATTCGCGCCGGTCTGGTGCGAAGAGACCGCCTGGGACGAAGCGGTCTCGGACTTGGAGGATCTGCTCCTCCGCCTCCGCGATCATGAGATCGCTGATCTCATGATGCCTTCCGTGTTCGCGAGCGTCTGTTGCTCAAGAGCAATCGAAGAGGTTCCGGAGCTGGAACACCGCTCGTTCGAGCACGGCGACGGAGGGAACGGCGATCTGGATCTCGTGGAGGTCTGGGACATCGCCGACTGCAGGCGGTCGCGTGGGCGATTGATTGCCCCCATACCCGTCTGCTAGAACCACATCAAAAGACCATCACGGCCCGAAGAAGACCATCGTCTTCCCTCGCCCCGCGGTGGTCTTCTTCGTTTTTATAGATTTAGATAAGTGATAGTGAGCTGTAGGATAGTAGCGAAAGAGACCCAAAGAAAATAAGGGATGTTTACATAAATCACCCAACGCATGTGGGGCCAAATGAACTTAAACATCCAAACCATAGTGCCCAAAACAAACAAGATATCTAGGGCGGCTAAAATATTATTTTGTAGCCCAAACTGAATGGGCGTAAAGGCCAAATTAAAAACAATATTCAAGACAAATGGTAGGGCAATCTTTGCTGGTAATTTCTTTTGAAAAACCTTTAAAAGAACTGCTCCAAAGGAAATAAATATTAATAAATATAAAACACTCCAAACAGGTCCAAAAACCCAAGCTGGCGGTGCCCAATCTGGGCGAATTAATTGCTGATACCAAACGTATGTTTCCATATTGAGATTATATCAAGTCAAAAGCTTCTATCACCCAATCGCCTCTTAATTTGAGAGATTGCATTTCTTCCTTACTGAACCAACCAGCATCTATATGTTCACGTTTATCAATTCTAAGCTCACCTGACTTTATTTTCCCTAGAAAAATATGGCGCACACTGTTTCGTTTTTTATCCTGAATCTCCGCGATCTTCCGGATCAGCTCTACATCAAAGCCCGATTCTTCTTCGACCTCTCTTTCGGCTGCCTGTTCGGGAGATTCGCCCCCATCGATACCACCACCGGGCAAACCCCACAATCCACGAATTCCCGAAGTCGATTCCTGAACAAGCAAAAACTTGCCTTCTTTCTCTAAAAGAACATACGCCGTATGGCGCTTTTTACCCAAGAGTTTGGCTAGATATAATTTCCATTCGATCATTATTCTATAATCCTAATACGTTTAAATTGTAAGTATTTAAGAATTGCCCGATTATCATTGGCAAAACTAAAAGTGGTAAGACGATAACAACTAAGGCGACGATGAGTGTCACTTTGAAATACTTTCTCGTCTTCTCGACGGATTTAAAAATCTCTTCGAGCTTATCCTCGTTCTCTAGTTTTTGAAATTCTTTTAACTTCACACTGCTCTAATCATACACCCAAGAAGCACAAAACCCGCACATCTCCCCCTAAGACGCGCGAGTTTTGCGTCTCGATGTGCGGGTATTACCTGTCCGGCTTTTGCCGGCGCTTGTCTTCGATGATCGCTGTGCAAATCCCCTTCTGAAGACAGCACACCAAGCTGAAAACGAGAGCGAGGAAGGAGACGACACCGATAGGAAAAGCGAGGATGAGAATGAACCACTGGGGGTCTCCCACACGGAAGGCAAACCAGACCAACACCAGTGTGACAGCGATACCGATGACGACAGCCAACGCCGTTCGCTCGGAAGGATTTTCCATCACAGAAGCATTTCTTTCTTCAATCGAATCCTCGCCAGCACGATTACCGTCAGGCAAACAACAAAGACCGAAACGGCAACCAAATATCTCGGATTGATTTCTAGGAGCCAATCAAAACCGAAAACAACGCCGACAAGGACACAAAGACCAGTAAGCAAACCCGCAACAACGCCAACTACAAACCCGACAACGCTTGCTATAAGGATGAAGGCGGTGTCAATGCGCTGAATGATGCTCATACCATTCATTCTCGTTCTCCTTTAATCCAAATCTGGTGCTCCAAAATGCGAATGCGTTCCTCGCAGGCATTACGCCTTCTCAGAAGGGACTCTCCCCACTGATTCACAAGCCAGTGCCAAATCCCGAGAATGCATCCGTCATCACATCTCTGTTCATACATCCGCTTCTTCAAAGCCACGAGATGATTGGCAACACGATTCCATCTGGAGTTCAGTTCGTTGCGAAGTCGATACTCCCAATAGAGCTGACTTCCGAGTTCCACGTTTTCGGGAATGTCTTGCACGATGAACGCTCCCTTCAACTTAGACTTCAATGTACATATAGAAATTGCCACAATTTATTTCGCTAGTCAAATACGAATATTGACTTTTAATAATTAAAAATTGTATTTTAGGGGTCTAAGGCATCGGGATAGGGAGGAAAAAGATGCCGCTCTTTGAGAACGAGGGAGTGGGAGGCAATTTTGGAGGAGCGACTACGCGTCGCAATCCGACAATTGCGAGAAGAATCGGCGGAAGCAACCGCAAACACAAGGTGTATCCCACGGGACGCATTTGCGCGGAGAAGGGCTGCGAAATTCGCCTTTCTATCTACAACAGCGCCGAGAGGTGCCATCAGCACGACCGATGCTTCTCTTTTCCCAGAATCCGAGGGCGCGTCTAAAGCGAGCCCAACAACCCCATCTGCGTGAATCCCGCCCGATTTCACAAAGGTGGGGTTCATGCATTTTTGGGTGTATTAAAATTGACCCCGTTAGAGATAAAGTGCCCTTTGGCATCCGATGGCTATCTTGAGATAGCTTAACTCTAACGAAGTTGACTGACTCTTATAAATATTGCATATTCAAGACCTATAAGCCCCGTGGGGAAAAGAAAGGGCTTCGCTCTTTCACAACTGAGGAAGAGAACTATGAACGATTTCTGGAGACATGTTGCACAAGCGTTGGGCTCTCCCAAACTTCTGCATCGTGAAGACAAGAAGATGCGAGTTGCGCCCGCTCGACTTGAGTGCAGGGACAACCGCCACAATCCGAGATTTCGTCGCTTCATAACAACCGGAGGACACAGATCATGACATATCGCGATTGGCATGCTGGTGTGGTTATCGAGGTCGATGTCACGAATATGGTGGGAGAAGTTCGTTTGAACGAATCTTACCAGATTCACCAATTCGATCTTTCCAATGGAGGGCTTCTTTCATGGATGGAGGGTGAGCACTTCAACTACCACACCGGAGCATGGCCACATGTTGGTCATAAGATTCGAGTTTTCTTCGAAGACAACAACCTGAATGGAATAATCCTGGGTTGGGTTTATGAAGACAACTACGACGCGTATGTGAGGACACGAACCATCGTCGAGGCCCCAGAGTATCCGGGGCAACGCGGTATTCACACCATCGGTACCTAGAAGGGGTTGATATGGAAACGCTTTGGCTCTATAGGGCGAGGTATGGATGGACAGAGGGACACCACCCCGGCGGAACGGCATTGGCCAACTTGGAGAAATCCCATCCAAGAATCCTCGGGAAAAGAGTGGGGTTTCTGCCCAACATGGGTCACATTCTTCTCTGGGACGAAGAACGTGAGGAGGTCATTTCCCAGCACGATGCTTCTCTCCAACCAAAAGGACTCATTTACATCGCCCTCGATGATGATGGTCTATACGATGGGTGGTACGACGCGGAGAACGTGGACAACGTTTTTCGTATGTTTCGCGAGCATGTGGAGAAGAGGGGCGGAGTGTTCAGGCGTGAACTATCCGGTCTGCACGGTCTTTGGATTGCGTAGAAGGGAACAAGAAGTATGAAACCCATCGACTTGGACTTCGTTGGCAGGGCTTTCGAAAAATTCGAATGCTCGGCAGACCTCATCGATCCGGATGTCTGTGCCTGTATTGAGATTGTCGAGGAACACTTCAAGGCAATCGGTGCATCCATTGCTGACTCTTCTACGGAATGGGAATGCAATGCGGGGGGCAGAGCACCAGGAGGGGATCTTCGGGTCAATGGATTGCTCGAGTACATCTGTCCGTTCTGTGGACAGGAACTCGACGATTGTGGGGGCTCCTACGTCGTCGAGGTGCGAATTGCGCCCCCCGAAAACGAGAAGTGGTTCTCTGAAGCTGAAGATGAGGACGAAAACTAGGAACACCTCATCACGCGCCCACTGGGGACGTGAGCAGATTCTGCTCGCTATCTTTGGTGGGCGTTTCTGTTTTTAAGACCCATCCCCTATTTTCGTCATTAATATAAAGAAGATTTAATAAAGGCCACATCAAAAAAGTATGAAAAGATTCACCTATAAATCATTTGTCCGTTCTTTTCTACTGGATAACCCGCATCTTCCCAATCGTCCATACCACCACTAAAATCGTACACGTCTTCATATCCGACTTTTACAAGTTTTTCAGCCACCTTGGGAGATGAATTTCCAGCATAACAATAGATAACAACCGTCGTTTTTTTATCGGAAGCCAACTTAGAAATTTCACCCAAAAAATCCTTGGACTCCAAGCCAATATTTTTGGCCCCGGGGATATGCATCTCTTTGTAATCTTCGCTATCTCTTATATCAACAAGGACGAAGTCGCTTCTATCGCTCACCCAACCCCTCAAACGGTCTCTATCAATACTCTTAATCTCTTCCATTTATTCCTTATCAAATTTGTTATAGACCCAGACAAACAACCATCCACCTATAAAGGCGTCTATGAAACCGTAAATCGCCCCAATCAAAACACCAAACCAACTTATGGTGTATCCGGGGTAAATACCGGCAAAAACAAGCAACATTTCGCCTGCGTATCCGCCAAACATTGGTATGAGATTGATTATTGTCATTAAAGCCATTAATGCTCCCCAGATAGAACCACACGCTAAACCGAAAGCTTTAGGATTTAATTTCATGTTTTGTTAAATTAATTTGACCTTTATTTACATTCTAACACGACACCAAAAGAGAAGGGTTCAAAAATCCACAGGAGAAAAATTTCTAAATATTTTAGGCCTCTAAATAACGATTGATAGCAATCATACTGGAAACTACTCCAATAGATACACTAATACCTATTTGCAATAAATAGAGTCCGATAAATCCACTATTGAACCAGTTAACCAAATCAAAATCCGGTACAAATGGGATAACATTCGGTGCCATCGCATAGACCACCGGAATACTCAAAAGCATCACAATCGTAGCTGTTATAAATCCGTATATCACACCCAACCCTATAAATGGTCCCCTAATAAATATGTTTGAAGCGCCCACTAAACGCATGATTGATATTTCGTCACGATTTGAATAAATACCCAAAAGAACTGTATTGAAGGCAACTAGGATGGCAACGATAGCCAAGAAGAGTGCCAAAATTACTCCGGCTATCTCGCTGACCGTAATGATGGCTGTCAGACGATCTATAACTGCTTTATTGTCTTCATTGTAACTTACTTCATCCACCAAAGATTCCGAAACAATGTTGTTAAGATAAGCAGCCACTACGGGTAATTGATCCGTTTCATGGGTTTTAATGTTTAAAGAAGCAGAAAGTGGATTGTCGTCCAACTCATCTAATGCTTGGGTCACCGTTTCGTCTTTCCGATGCCTTTCTCTAAAAAGCTTTAATGCCTCTTCTCGTGAAATATATTCAACCCCCTTAACTACATCTAGTTTTTCAACCTCATTTTTAACAGCCAAAATCTCGTCCTCCGGTGCATCCACTTGGAAAAACAAACTAACATCTATCTTGCCCTTAATCGATTCGAGGGCATTATCCCCTATTGCTCCGAATATGAATATTCCCTGAAAAACAAAAAGCACTAAGAGCATGACTGCCATAGTTGCAACCGACAGAAGTTTCTGCCTCCAAAAGCTCTGAAAAGAATATTTTAAAAGTCGGTAAATGTTGGTAAACATTATGCTAATGTGTATTTCCCTTTCGTTACGTCTCTAATAATACGTCCGTTATCAAGTTGGATGACTCTCCTATTGAGCTTGTTCACCACATCTCTATTGTGAGTAGTTAAAATCACGGTTGTCCCCAAATCGTTAATCTGTTCAAGGACCTTAATAACATCAGCTGTATTGAGTGGGTCCAAATTTCCAGTAGGTTCATCGGCCACTATCAATCGAGGGTGGTTAACCATAGCCCGAGCCATAGCTACTCTCTGGGCTTCTCCACCAGAGAGTTCGTGGGGGAAATTCCCTGCTTTGTCCGAAAGTCCTACTAGGTCAAGAGATTCGCGCACCATGTCGTCTATTTCACGTTCTGATACACCCGCCACCTCTAGGGCAAAAGCAACGTTCTCATAAGCAGTTTTGGTTGGGAGTAAACGATAGTTTTGGAAAATAGTTCCTATTCCCCTACGGACTCTTGGTAAATCTCTTGGGTGCATTGTGCTTATCTCATCTTCACCAAAAACAATCCTGCCAGTCGTAGGTCTTTCTTCTCCTATTAAAAGTCGAATAACTGTTGATTTACCCGCGCCCGACCTACCAACAATAGAAACAAATTCTTTGGGTTTAATTTCAAAATTAATATCCTCCAGCGCGGTGTACTCTCCACCGTCGTACTGCTTGGAGACGTTTTCAAAAAGTATCATTCGAATTCTTGTTTAAATGCTGTTCTATAATTCTAGCTCGGCTTCTATGAATTCATCAAGTGCTCCCTCTAAAACACTTTCGGCTTTCGAGGTCTCTGCGCCAGTCCGATGGTCCTTAACTAGCTTATAGGGGTGCAAAACATACGACCGAATCTGGCTCCCCCACTCCGGCTTCTCTTTTGATTTCAAATCAGAAACCTCTTTAGCTTGCCTCTCTTCCATTAAACGAATAAGTTTGGCTTTTAGTAACTTGGTTGCCTTTTCGCGGTTCTGGGCTTGAGAACGCTCTGCATCAGAACCAGCAGAAATCCCCGTTGGTACATGAACCACTCTGACAGATGTTTCCACCTTGTTCACATTCTGCCCACCCGGACCACCCGCTCGCGAGAATTCTAATCTAATATCACTCTCTGGAATCTTAAGCTTGTCGGAATCCTCACGAAGTAATTCCGGCAAAATTTCTACCAAAGCAAAAGATGTGTGGCGAAGTTTTTTTGAATCGTAAGGAGAAATCCTCACCAATCTGTGAACTCCAGATTCGTTTTTAAGAAAACCATAGGCGTAAGAACCTTTTATAGTGATGGCGTTGTCGGCGATTGATTGCACTTTCCAACCTCGTATATCAGCATATTTTTTATACATATCCAAAAGCATAGACGCCCAATCACTAGCATCATCTCCACCAGCACCGGCGAAAACAGATATGGTGGCTGAACCGACGTCATACTTGCCCGATAATAAAACTTTTATTTCTAACTTCTTGATATCTTTTTCTGAAGTAATTGAATCAAATTCATTAATAATCTCTTTTAAAATACCTGCTTGTTTTGTCTTCTCTTCCGCTAATTCTCGATTATTCTTCCACAAATCGGGGTCGCTGATTTCGGCGTCTAGATTTTTGAGTTCTATACGTTTCTTTTCAATATCAAGACGCTCACCCAATTGGACCTTGGATTCTTCTATATTTTGATTTTTATCTATCATCTTGAGCCGGAGGGGAGGATTGAACTCCCGGCCTATCCATTACGAGTGGATTGCTCTACCACTGAGCTACTCCGGCGTTCTAATCCCAGCTGATAACTAATCCGTCCCTAGGGGGATTATTCCCTGAGCGGGATACGGAAATCGAATCCGTGTCTTCAGCTTGGGAAGCTGATGTGCTACCACTGTACCAATCCCGCGTTACTCTCCAGTGCCAGATTCCCCTTCAGTATCTTTCGGCACCACTATTATAAGCGTTTCGTTTGGATATTTGTAATTAAATTTCGACCTCAATTCCTTTTCTAAATTACGAGGTTCCGACAAATATTCTATCTTTTCTGAAAGTCGTGAACTATCTTCCTCCACTTCTTGATATGAAGCATTAATTTCGCCATATTCCTTGGATATATCAATTCTCTTTTTTTGAAGTTCATACACTTGGGATCCCAACAAGGTCATCATCATCAATACAATTATTGTTACCAACCATTTTTTCATAATTTTGTCTTTAGTTTACTATTTCTTCAACAACTCTTTAAAGACCTCCGGGGGGACAGATATCCTAGTAACACCAGCCAATCGTTTTTTACCTTTTTTCTGTTTCTCCAAGAGTTTACGTTTTCTGGTCACATCTCCTCCATAAAGCGGAGCTGTTACGTCTTTGCGCATTGCTTTTATGTTCTCTCGCGCCACAATCTTACCTCCGACAACGGCCTGTACGGGCTGAACGAACTGTCTACGAGGCATAAGATCCTTAAGCTTGCTCGCCATACGCCGACCTTCATTTTCCATCTCATCTTTATAAACAACCCTAGACAGGCCCGGCACTATCTCGCCTGCTACCAATATATCCAACCTTCTAAGCTCGGCCTCTACGTAGTCATCAAATTCATAGCTGAAAGAAGCGAATCCCTGCGAAATTGATTTTAATTTATCGTCAAAATCTAAGATTAATTCGGATAAAGGCAATTTGGCATTAATAATGATGTTGCTACCCGCATTGCCCGTTTCTATCCCTCTCAAACGAAAAATTTCGCTCAATCCCAAAACAGCTCCTAAATACCTATTGGGCACTAAGATGTTGAGGCGCACCATTGGCTCAAAGCTTCTTTCATAATCGTCTGGAAAATCTCTAGCATTTTCTACAAACAACTCCTTGCCCCCACGCATAACAACTTTATATGCAACTGATGGGAAGCTATTTACTGTCTCCAACCCGAATTCACGCTCGAGACGTTGCATAGTAATTTCAAAATGAAGACGCCCTAGAAATCCACACTTAAATCCTCTCCCTAAAACATGACTAGAGTCGGGCATAAAATCTAGAGATGAATCGTTAAGCTTAAGCTTTTCTAGAGCTACCTTAAGATCATCATAATCTCCTCCGCCGTCGGGGTAGATGGAAACAAAAACAACTGGTTTAGGAACTTTAAATCCAGGGAGGGCCTCTTCGCCAATAGTGTCTCCGATTCTTATTTTTTCAGGATCTTTAATGCCGGTTGCTATATAACCCATTTCGCCCGCAGAAAGATCTTTAATAGTTTTAAACTCTGGGGCAAAATAGCCAACCTCTTTAACCTTAAAATTTTTGTTAAACGCCTGAAGAGTAGTGCGCTTATCTCTTTGGAATACACCACCAAATACTCTAACAAAAGCAATAATTCCTTTGTGCTCGTCGTAAAGAGAGCTAAATATGAGCGCCTTTTCCTTTAGTTCGTTTTTAGGCGAAGGAAATTCATCAACGATTGCTTCTAATAACTTTTCGACTCCTTCTCCAGTTTTGGCAGAAATCCTATGTATCTTATCCGGTTCTTGCTCTATTAGTTCTGCCAATTCTTCTATCAAAAGATCCATGCCGGGTGGGTTCATATCAACCTTATTAATAGCTCCTATAATTTGAAGACCGCTGTTTTTAGCCATTTCTAGATTGGCAAGAGTTTGCGCCTGAATACCTTGAGTGGCATCAACTAAAAGAACAGCTCCTTCAACCGCCTTAAGCGACCTGGAAACCTCGTATGAAAAATCACTATGTCCAGGTGTATCTATTAGATTCAAAGTAGTGCCTTTGAAATGCATCCTTACAGGGGCCATCTTGATAGTAATACCCCTTTCCCGTTCCAGCTCCATAGAATCTAAATATTGCTCCTTCATCTCACGCGCAGGAATCGTCTCTGTAACTTCGAGCATTCTATCTGCAAGAGTACTCTTTCCGTGGTCAATGTGGGCTATAATGACAAAATTTCTGATTTTCATTTCTTCTGTAATGTTAGGATTATTTCTAATCTGGCTGGTAATATCTTCTCTTGATACCGATATTCCTTAGTGCCACTTTCTGCCCAAATAAAGGCCTCGGGTGCCACTAGGGTGTATTCAAACATCATCTCACTTCCAGATTGTTTATCTAAGATGAATTTATATTGCTGACCATTTTTAATCGCTACTCTTTGACCACTATATCTAAGTTCGAGCGACTTATTTTCACCCGGCTCTATATCGAACCACGTTCCAAAAATTCTCTTTCCGGAATACATATAGCGCTCCGCATACCCGTCTGGTGAAGTCGAAAGAAGCGTACGTGTATTCTCAAGAACTGACAAGTCGGGATCTTTCTCAAAAGAACTGTTGTAATTTACAAGTGGTTCTATCTGCTTACTAAAACCTCCTTCTATATAACTAAGATTCGCAGTTGGAACAGTAAAAATACGCAAGAAATTTTTATTAGTTTGATTATAAAAAATCTCGGGCTCCCTTCCTCCCCAGTGTCGTCTCGATATAAGTAATCTGTTTTGGACGAAACCGTCGGAATTAATCTTACTTTCAAGAACCACTCTTTGGTCGACAAAAACATCTGTCTTACCCCCGGCTATGTTTGCATTAACTACTGCTAAATAATCGCCCACAAAACCATTCTCAATATTGTATTCCTGACCAGCTACACCCATTTGGGCAACCATTGCCTGCATTCTTTCGTCTTCAAAATAGAACTTAACATCTTTTCTCCGTGCTCGCTCCGTAAATATATTTAAAAGTTCCGCCTTTTTCTCTGCCTTTAAGTTGCCAACTGCTTCGATGAGGGCAGGTAAGGCATATTTCAATACTTCCTTTGGGTTTTGTCCTGGCGCTCGATCTTCAACAACTTGCTCCTGTATCTCTCTTAAAAAATCCTTATACCCAAGCTCCATATTATATTCTGGTATTTTGATAGGACCGGTTAAGCGAAGAATATCTTCCACCACTCTGACGTTTATTGAAATAACCCCGTCGAAGTCGGTCTCTTTATAAACATCCGACTTTTCTAAATATTCGAGCAGTTTTCTTGATGACAGGGAAAAATCAAAAAACCAATTAGTGTCTCGAGCACCCCAGTCGGGTGTTATGCCTTGAAGTTGTAGTGGTGGAACCACTTTTTCGGTTAAAAATTTGTCTGGATAATATATATCATTAACTACCAACTCCTCTATCCCACCTTTTAATAAGGCGAGTTCTCCATAACTGCCGGCAAAACCACCAGATGGTCTTAGTTCAGAAGGGTTTTCAAAAAGTAAAATAATATTTCTCTTTTGAGGAACGTCTAAGAATATTATCAACGCATCCATTCTTTCTTTGACATCCAACAGTTCTAGGCCAAAACCATTAAATTTTTCCTCATATGGGCTAATCTCTCCAACTCTTTCCAATAATCTATTGCTGATCACTTCTAATTGACCCAAATCAAAACTCATTATTTTTAAAGCTTTTAAAAGCTCTTCTCCCTCACCGTTAAATGCTAGAGATAGACCATTATCTCTGGTTTCAGAAAATACTGCCCCTAAGTTTGCGACGATTGAGACAATTTGTTTTAAATCTGCCACAACGCCCGGTATTTCTTTAAGTTGGGGAATTAAGCTAAGAAGCTCTGCTCTTCTGCCTAAATCATCTATATCCTGTCCTATAGAGTTCAAGGAGTTTTCAAATCCAGAACCACCAAAACCAGCTATATCCCCCGCAAGATCTTTAAATCCTCTGTAAATTCTTTTGGCACTACTGCTTAAATCAAGGGCAAAATAAGATGAAGATGCTATTAATAAAACAAAAAGCAGGAATACCGCCACCTTTCTACTACGGCTCAAAGATTCCTTTTTTACCGGGCTTTTGTTGGGTTGATGTCGGTCCACCTTTTTGGGCTTTTTAATATCAGCCATGACCGGACCGTCTCTCAAACTCATAAATCAATCATACGGCTGTGGGGTCGAAAAATAAAATAACGATTGTCTTTAAAACAATCTTTAAATCGAGCCAAAAAGAAAAGTTCTCAACATAATATTTATCGAGTTCAAGCTCTTTTATAAAAGGCAAACTAGATGCTCCGTTTACTTGAGAATAACCCGTTACGCCGTTTCGAAAATCAATAATTTTTTTGTATTCGCGAGGGTATTGTCTTGCTTCTTCTGGCTCACGGGGACGAGGGCCCACCAATCCCAACTCACCTCTTAGAACATTTACTAATTGTGGAGATTCATCTATCCGAATTCTTCGTATAAATCTACCGACTCTCGTCACACGTGGATCTTTCCGAATTTTGAAAAGAGGACCATCGTTACGCTCATTAAGATGAGCCAGTCGAACTTTTTGCTCTTCGGCATTCTTAATCATAGAACGAAATTTATAAACCATAATTTCTCTACCCTCGCTCACCCTCTTCAATCTCACAAAGACGGGCCCTTCACTATCTAACTTTATGGCTAAAGCTATAAGCGGAAATAGGGGTAAAAAAATTAAAAGGCCTAAGACGGCCCCCGTAATATCAAAAAATCTTTTCCACAGAGGATATTTCATCGCTGAGTGATAAGATTATAGCATCCTAGAAGGGAGTAGTGGCTAGTGGCTAGGACCTATAAACCATTAACTTTCAACTAAAACCTATCAATTAGAAACTAAATATGCGCGTAGCTCTAGTTCACGATTATTTAGACCAATTTGGAGGCCAAGAAAGGGTATTGCTAAACCTTATTGAGATGTTTCCCGAAGCGCCCATCTACACTCTACTTTATGAGCCCAAATCTCTTGGACATCTATTCAAAAATAAAGAAATTCACACTAGTTTTATCGATACTCCTTTTGTTCGGAAACGCCACCGCCTATTTATTCCTATCCTTGGACACGCCGCTCAAAGTTTAAATTTAGGAGATAAATATGATCTTATAATCACTAATACTATGGGTTTTGTAAAAGGAGTTAGGTATAAAAATAGCGTTCATATTTCATATATCCACTCTCCCTTACGATATGCTTGGGAACCATGGACATATCTCCCCGATCTTTTCCCCAAACCCCTTATTTGGGCAGGCATGCCAGCTATTCAATATGTGCGTTGGCAAGATAAAAAATTTTCCCAGAAGCCCGACCACATCCTGACTAACTCTAATCACATTGCTGATAAGATTAATAATTATTACGGTCGAGAAGCTAAGGTGCTCAACCCACCAATTGAAGACCACGTCTTTTACTACGACCCCAAGATAGAAAAACAAAACTACTATCTAATTTACGGTAGGATTATTCACTATAAAAAATTCTTAATGGTCATTCACGCCTTTAAGAAAATGGGTCTGCCCCTTAAGGTGGTAGGCGCTGGCCCCGAAGAATATGCAGTCAAAAAACTCATAAATGGCTCTGATGGATTAGAATATCTTTCCTTTGTAGAAGACGAGAACAAGCTTCGGGAAATTATTGCCAAAGCGAAAGCCGTTATTGTTCCTCAAATTGAAGATTTCGGTTTGGTAAGCGCTGAATCTATCGCCTGTGGAACGCCCGTTATTGGCTATAATGCCGGTGGAACAGCCGAAATAATAGAAGATGGCTTGAACGGAATACTCTTTGGCGAGCAGAGCGAGAATGGTCTTATTGAGGCAGTTCAAAGATTTGAGAAGAGAACATTTAATCCTAAAAGAGTGTCTGAAACAGCTGAAAAATATTCAAAGAAAAGATTTAGGGAAGAATTCATGAAAGTCGTGAATTCCGTTCTATAGAATCTATTCTAGAGAAATAATTAAGATTCCTTTTTCTCTAATTTCCTGCTCTGCCCAAAAGGGTATGTCGTCCACACGAAATTTGCTGATATGAGTTATTTTTTTCTTTAATTCTCTACCCGTATATTCTTGTGTTTCCGGATTCCATTCCTGCAAAATCATCGTATCTCCCTCATGGGGTTCAAATTCTGCCAATCTTAAATCAGCTTTCCTTTTGCCCGATTTAAGCGATTCAAACTGTTGAGGCCAAACCTTTTTCTTATATTCCGCCATTATTTTTGATGATGTGGAGCATTAATTAAACCGCACTTTTTATATTTATATACATTCCCGGTGTCTAGGTTAATCGCTCCACAAGGGCATGGGTCGTTACGTCCAATTTTGTCCCCTCCTTTAGGACGAACAATTTGGATTCTTTCTTGAATTAGATCTTCTTCTTCACCATCTCTTTTCTCTGTTTTTATTCTAAGAAGATTCATGAAAATCCATGCCTCTAAATTACCGTTCATCCTGTCAAAAAGTATTTTACTCTCACGTCTGTATTCAACCAACGGGTCCTTTTGACCATAAGCCCTAATGCGCACCGCTTCTCTAAGCGCTTCTATATCTTCTAAGTGATTCATCCAAAGGGTGTCCATAATATTAAGAAGCTGATGGCCTAGGGGGACCATATTCTCTATCTCTTTTATCTTTTTATCAGCAAACTCTTGGAGCTTACCAAGGTCTTCTGTAGGAGCTCCAATTTCAACAAGAACTTTCTTTCGGTGCTCTGGAGGAATCTCGGCAACTCTAAAAACCTCTAATTGGTTAGCAAAGAATTGACTTATCAAATCCCTAATCTTGCCCAGGTCGTCTTCAATATTTTCCAATATTTCCTGGCGTTTTCTATAAAAAGATAATCTTTGTTTATTAAGAATGTCGTCATATTCTAGTAGGTGTTTTCTGGAATCGAAGTTGAATCCTTCTACTTTGTTTTGCGCCTGGACAATAGCACCAGACACCATTTTATTTTCTATAGGCACGTCTTCGGGAAAATCAAATCTCTCCATTAATCCCTGCAAACGTTCACCACCGAAAATTCTCATCAAATCGTCTTCTAGTGAAAGATAAAATTGAGACACTCCCTCATCTCCCTGCCTACCAGCACGCCCTCTAAGCTGATTATCAATGCGTCTGGCTTCGTGACGCTCTGTGCCAATTACATATAATCCACCCACTTCTTTTACTTTCTCTGCTTTTTCCTGATTGTACGGATTGCCACCAAGAACTATATCTACTCCCCTACCAGCCATATTGGTGGCAACTGTCACCGCGCCCTCTCTACCGGCTTGGGCAATAATACTTCCTTCTCGTTCATGATTTTTGGCATTTAATATTTCATACTGAATACCTGCTCTTTTTAAAACTTTTGCCAGCTCTTCGTTCTTTTCAATAGAAACGGTGCCTATCAAAACGGGCTGGCCCTTTTCCTGACAACTTTTGACATCCTTAACTATAGCGTCATGTTTAGCGTGCATATTTTTGTATATAAGGTCTTCCTTATCTTTCCTGATTAGGGGTTTGTTTGTCGGAATAGAGACCACCTCAAGTTCATAAACTTTGAAGAATTCTTCAGCTGAGGTCTGAGCAGTACCTGTCATGCCCGCTAATTTTTTATAAAGGCGGAAATAGTTTTGAATTGTAATCTGGGCAAATGTCCGCGACTCGTCTTGGACAGCTAAGCCCTCCTTGGCTTCTATTGCTTGATGAATGCCAGCACTGTATCGCCTACCGTGCATCAAACGTCCCGTGAATTGATCGACGATAATAACTTGCCCATCTTTAACCACATACTCCTTATCTTTCTCAAAAAGAATACTCGCTTTTAAACTCGCCTCTAGATAATGAGCTAGGCGTAGATTATGAACATCGTAAAGATTTTTTATACCCGTTTTCTTCTCGACTTTATCAATGCCGGGTTCTGTAATTTCCACCGAGCGTAGTTTCTCATCAACGATGTAATCCTCTTCAGGAACTAGGTTTCTAACCGCTCCGGCAAAAACTCTGTAATAATCAGAAGACCCCATATCTGGAACAGATATAATAAGAGGCGTTCTAGCTTCGTCTATTAAAATAGAGTCAATCTCATCAACCACTGCAAAATTAAGCTTACGTTGAACTTGATCGAATTTAGAACGTTTAAGATTATCTCTCAGATAATCAAAACCAAATTCATGATTAGTGCCGTATGTTACGTCTGCTGCATATGCTTCTTTCCTGTCTACGGGTCTTAAAAATTCTTCTTTAACTTTGAAACTACCAGTTTCGTCTCTTTCTTTATCCAACGCCTCCCTTTCTTCATCCGTAAGTTTCCATTCAGGGTCATAAACAAGGGCCTGGTCGTGAAGCAAACAACCGACCGAAAGACCAAGTTCGTAATAGATTTGCCCCATCCAAACGGCGTCTCTTTTAGCCAAGTAGTCATTGACGGTTATAACATGCACTCCTTTGCCATCAAGGGCGTTTAGATAAACTGGCGCCGTCGCTGCTAAGGTTTTTCCTTCACCCGTTACCATCTCTGCAATACCTTGTTGGTGCATCACAATACCGCCCCAAAGCTGGACATCGTAGTGACGCTGACCAAGTTTTCTTTTTGCCACTTCCCTAACAACAGCAAAAGCTCTAACAAGTAAATCGTCTAAACCAACCCCACTTTGGGCTTCTTTTTTTAATGCCAATCCCCTTTCCTTAAGTTCTTCGTCAGTTAATTTTGAGACCTCCTCTTCGAGGGCATTAATCTCATCTATTTCTTTGGGACGCTTGGGAGCACTCGAAAACAGGCGCTTCCCGATGCCTTTAATTATATTCATGGATTAATGTTGATCTTTATATTTCCTAATCTCTCTTTGAAGCGTGTCTTTAACCTTATCAATAGCCACCCTAATATCAGATGCTTCGTGAGTTGCCCTTAAAAGCTTGCCAGGCAAATTTAGATTGGCTTCGGCGTAAAATACGTCTCCGTGTCGGTGATGCTGGGTAGTGCGAGCGACCTCCACATCTATCCGTAAATTCTCAGGGCCATAGCTCTTTAAATACTTCTCTAAAGAACCGATTTTCATATTTACATATTCCCTAAGCGGATCTGTGAGCTCTATCCCATTGGCTATTATGTCTATAGTCATCCTTTAAATCTATTATAGCCATCCCAAGAGCCAGTAGTAAAGGATTTTTCTAGAATGGAAGTATATAATAGGAACATTATGAGCGAAAAAATTAAAAATTATTTGGGGATGTCTCTAATTGTCACATCTCTCGCATTTGCCTTCGCTTCAGTCGGTTATGTATATAACCAGCCCGACTATAGCGAAAGAACCTTTTCCGTAACGGGAGAAGGAGAAGCAGTCGTCGTTCCCGATATTGGAACTTTCACTTTTAGTGTTTTGACAGAGGGCGGGATAAATCCGACATCTCTTCAAACACAAAACAATGAGCAATCGAATGCTGTTATTGAATATCTTAAAAGTAACGGCGTTGACGAAAAAGATATTCAGTCGCAGGACTATTCCGTTTCGCCTCGATATCAATACAGTCGATGCTTTGATGAAGATGGTATTTGCTCTCCACCCGAAATTGTTGGGTACTCCATCCAACACACCGTATCTGTAAAGGTACGTAATCTAGAAAATGTAGGAGCATTGCTTTCGGGCGTAGTTGAAAATGGCGCCAATAACGTTTCGGGGCTTAATTTCTCAGCAGATGACCCGACTCAAATTGAAAATGAGGCGCGCGCTAGCGCCATCAGTCAAGCAAAAGAAAAAGCTAAAAGTATTGCCAAGGCGGGAGGTTTTCGTCTGGGCAAGCTCATTTCTATCAGCGAAAACGAACCGTACTATGACTATTATGCGGATTCCGTAGAGGGTTACAATTTGGGATACGGCAAGGGAGGAGACGGACCAATGGCGCCTTCAGTAGAACCCGGCTCAGAGAAGATCGCAATCAGCATTATGCTCATATACGAAATTAGGTAGATTGTGCATTAATGGCTATGGTGTCCATAAAACAGTTCGGCAGAGAATTCAAACAAAATATATCGGTTCGTCAACTGGCGGAATTGTAAAACCGATATGATCCGGAAGTGAATGACAAGGGTTAATCCAAGAAAAAAGCTTGAGATATCCTATCGAGTTTTAGAGAACGGGTTTGTAATTGAACCTGGGTTTGGGGGAAAATACTCAATTCTATATCCCACCACTGTCTTTAATTCTCTAGACAATGAGGACAGGCAGGTCTTGGCTGAAAATTTTACTTACGCCAGAACCAGACCATTGGCCATGCTGACCAATCAATTAAATTATCAATTTTCAGAACCAAGATTTAGACAGTTTGTCGATTACGGGGTGACTAAAGACCTGCCCCGCATCAGTGATTTTATTGGATTAAAAAACGAGAGGTTAAATAAATTAATTCTAGAATCGAGCAAGATAAACTTTTTGGGCAAAGATAGGGAGGAACAGAAAATAACACCACTTGCGAATCATTCTGAAGAGAAAGCCATTCTAGCCCTTTCCTTCGGAAAGGACAGTTTACTTTCATACGCCCTGCTTAAAGAAATAGGTCTTGACTTGCAAATTGTCTTCGGTGTTGAGATGGAATCCCAGAACAGCGGAGAATATAAATTTAAGATGAATATTATGAACACCTTTGTCCGTGAGCAAGGGGAAAAAATCCTTTTCTTTGAGGATACGGCCGATGATATGTATTATGCACCCCCTACAAAGGGACTAGGTGAATTTGAAAATACAAACGGCATGTTAGCTTTCGCCCTTGAATTAATGCCTTTTGCTTTTAGTCACCGAGCGAAATATATCGTATTGGGTAATGAAAAAAATATGGACGACTCTTATATAAACCGGTTCGGTGCGGAGACATATCCTTCTTTTGACCAAAGCTCCGTCTATACCGAAAAAGAAAATGAGGTTTTGGCAGGTTTCACGGATCGCAATATTCAAATATTAAGCCCCGTAGAGCCAATATATAATCTTGCCGAGATGAAAATCCTTTATAATCGTTACCCCCACCTTTTGAAATATATGATGTCGTGCTCACCAAATAAAGGGTCTCAATCCAGATGGTGCTACGCTTGTCCAATGTGTGCGAAATCTTTTCTTTATTCCATTGCCGTAAACGGAAGACCAACACAAATGGATTTTCATAAAGACCTCTTTGGTAAAGAGTATAAAAATCTTTATCCCCTCTTCGCTAAAAGAATAAAACGACCTTACGAAAAACCACTGGCAGTAAGGGAGGAACAACTTTTGGCCTTCCTACTCGCCTATCGCCTTGGCGCTAAAGGATATCTTGTAGAACTTTTCGAGAAAAATCTTCTCGGAGAAGCGATTAATAGAGAGGCCGACTTGAGAAATCGTTTTTTTGGTATTCACGCCGGACCAAGTGTGCCAAAATCTATTGAAAAGAAATTAATTTCGATTTATGAAGAAGAACTTACACCTTTCCAAGCTAAAAAATAAGCAAGCCGTCCTAGTTGGAGTTTTCCCGTGCGATCAGGAATCTATTATCATACAGCCCTCCAAATATTTTGATTTACGCTATTTGGTTGCTAGAAAAACTCCCGAAGAGCTTTGGGCTAGGCAATTCTTGCCCCAAGAGAAAATTTGTCTATATTCCCTATCGACCAAAAAACCCTCTCTTGAAAAAAATGATTTCGGCAGTATTTTAAAACACTCTGATGTCACTAAGGTCATAAAAGAGAATAAAATAAAATATCTCTGGCTGACCGTTGCTAATAAAGATCGCAAACAAATATACGGCGTAGCTAAGAATCACGACTTTGAAGTTATAGGCCCAAATCTGGTCTGGCAAAACAATCTAGAAAATAAAATTTGGTTTGATCAATTCTTAGCAGAAAACAATTTGCCTAAGCCCTCTAGTCAAATTATTAACCCTACCAAAAGCAAGGTGAAAATTTCCGGTCGGCTAGTTCTACAGGAAGCAATCTCAGATGGAGGGGAGGGAACTTTTTTCATAAATTCAAAGGATGACCTGCAAAAAATCCTAAACAGAAAAAATAAGAATAATCCGGACTATTTATTAAGAGAATTTATTCCAGGCAAACCCTGCGGTATTACTATTCTTTGCACACCAGACATCATAGCGCTCTCTCCCATCAGAGAGCAGTGCTTTTCTAATAAAGATGGTCAAGACCACATATTCGCCGGTATACAATGGCTACCTAATTCATCAATAGGACGAAATAAAGAACCGATTAACAAAATTTTTCTACGCCTCGGATCTATTTTACAGGAAAAAGGATTTTTGGGATTCGCTAATGTTGATTTTATTCTTTCAGAAGGGGGAGCGATTAAAATAATAGAATGCAATCCCCGCTTTTCATCCTCAACTACCCAAATCGCCATTAATCCAAATCTAATTTCAAACATCCAAGCCGGCAACTTGATTATAGAGAGATATATAAAAAAATCTCTCATCACGCCCAAAAAAGTCCTTCCAATACCTCAATCGGAGTATAGTGGATCGGTCCTAAATCTAGATATTGAAAATGGTAAACGATTTAAAGTTAAGCAAACGTATCCCATCGGTGTGTATTCATTTAAAAATAAGGATGTAAAATTTGTGTCACCGGATATCAGACAAGCCCAAAAAGACGACCAGTTTATCTATTTCTCAACCGTCGACCTAAACGAAATTTTTAGGAAGAACAGGGCAGCAGGCATAATCACCGCCAACTTTCCCCTCTTTGACTCTTCCGGTAACATAAACTCTGCGGGTAGAATGCTCTCCGACTATTTCGACTATGATCTCAAAAAATCTTAAAGCCCAAAAAGCAATAGTAAACAAGGTCCTTGCTGAACCGGTAAGGGCTGCTACCGGCAACCTCCTACCAACTGTCAAATCTGCCCTTAAAAAACGTGCCAGTATATTAGCCCTAACGAAAAAACATCAAACACCCTTTTATGTATTTGATCAGAGGGAAGTTAAAAAAAGTATTGATGAATTCACAAACGCCTTTAAAGAAAGAATGCCGGGGCTTCAAATATACTATGCCGTTAAAGCGAATGACCACGACTTTCTTTTGAAAGAAGTGGTTAAGAATGGCCTCGGGCTTGATGTATCCAGCGGTAAAGAGTTGGAACTGGCTATAAAGCACGGTGTTGAAAAAATAATCTTCTCGGGGCCGGCTAAAAGTAGTTTGGAGTTAAGAACAGCTATTACCAACCGTCGTAAAACAATTATTCACCTAGACAGCTTCGGAGAACTTAAGAAATTAGGTCAAACATTAAATAAGAATCAACAGATTAGAGCCGGTATTAGGGTTTCTACTGGGCATCATGGGGATTGGCACAAATTTGGCATACCGCTTACAGATCTAGCAAATTTTTGGCGGGAGGCAAAAAAATATCCAGGTGTTAATTTATCGGGTCTGCAATGTCACATTAGTTTCAATCAATCGGCGGAACCTTATCAAAAAATGATTATCGAAATCGCAAACTACCTGCGTAAACAATTCAGCTCGCAGGAATTAGAGGAAATTAAGTTCTTTGATTTTGGTGGAGGGTTCTCGCCTTCTTTGTTGGAGGCAGAGTACCCTTGGACGACCCCTCAAGGACGTATTATCCAGACCGCCAATGAATATTACAATCTACATCCAGATTTTAATGAAAAATACTACCCCCTAAAGCCAGAAACTCCTATGGAGTTCGCCAAGGGCATCAGCGACGCCTGCAAAGAATATCTTGATCCGCTAATTCAATGTACTTATATGTGCGAACCGGGACGAATGGTTGCAGAACGTTCAATGCATATAGTCGTACGTCTAGCAGATTTGAAAAATAAAAATTTCGGCATTGCTGACGGTGGCACCAATTTGATTGGCGTTTGGGAAAAATATGAAGATTATTATTCACCAGTTATCAATTTTACAAACCCCTCCCATAGAGAAAGGAAGTTTACCCTATACGGAAATCTATGCACTCCGTATGACATATGGGGATTTTACTGCTACGCAAACAAAATCAAGGAGGGGGATGTTATGGTTATTCCCTTCCAGGGCGCTTATACATACGCTCTCGCGAACGATTTTATTAAACCGATAGCTCCGACCTATAAAATTTAATCGTAGAGATTAGGCCAGTTTAAGATAGTCCCAAGTTTGTAATCTGTCGCTATCAATCGGCCATTTAGCCCCAATATCAGTACGATAAATCATGTTGGGAATAACTACGTTTTGGACTCTGTTATAGACCAAACGCCTTGTATCCTCAACAGTTGTTCCGCTAGCGGTGATAATCAAAACCACTCCGGAACATCCGGCAACTCTCCATACTCCATTATCATCTCTAACATCTTCTATATGAACGCCTTCTTTCATTAACGGATTTTTAAAAGTAATGGCTAAATCTTTATATCTTTGAACTATCTCGGCTTTCCTGTCGGACGCGAAATATGATGGGACTAATATTCTGATGCCAATTTGAAATCCCCGTTTTGTTTTGAGATCAAAATTCTCACCCATCGCCATTTTATAAAGCCACTCACCGGTTGGGGTCATGATTCCTTCGAGCTGAATAGAGGTAGTCGGATAGCCGAAACGGGATGTAAATTCAAGAGGGTAAATACTTCTATGATTCACAATACAGTTAATGTCTACATATCCTACATAACCCGATTCTCTAAGAGCTGGATGCATTTTCTCTAAAGTTGCCTTAAAAAGTTTATTCGGCTCGCTCCAATACATCAGGGTTCCCATCTCCCCGGCAAAGGGACCAATATCCCCCGGAAAAGTACGTTTATGCTCAAAATTAACGTTAATCGGATATATAAAATCGTGTCCGTTAAAGAATGCGCCGACTGCCACCTCTACTCCCGAAATATACTTCTGGAGAAGAAAAACGGGTGTATGTTTCTCCCAAACCGACTTGTTCTGCTCAAGCAACTCAAGAATATCTCGACCATCATCTTCTTGCCCTAGGAACAACATTCCCTTACCGCTGGACGGAGTATTCCCGCCGGGTTTAAAAACATATCTCCCGGGGTTCTCCCTGACGAATTTAATCCCCTCGTCATAGTTGGTAAATTGCCAACTTGGAAGAACATTAATCCCGTGACGTTTAAGTTCGGCCTGTCCAAATTCTCTATCAATTTCAAGCCGATCTGTATACTCGGATCCGCCTATTACAAGCTTTCCTTTTTTACGAAGATTATCTGCAATTAAACCGAACTCAACGTCGTCGAATATAACGACGTCTGCCCAATCCACATGTTCTTTCCATGTCGGAACTCTTTCAAAAAATCCCGAATAAACGCCTTCGTCTTCTGGCGATTTTATATATGACTTGACTTCGTGGCCTTCTTTAACCAACGTCCAAGCAAGGTCGCCACTTAAACTCTCTAGAGAAACAAAAAGAAACTTCTTTTTCGGAAAAATCTCTTTACCATTCACCGGCACACTTTCATTATTGTTCATGTGTATAAAAGAATTATGAAACTAATTTGTGGTTAGATAAAGGTCTAATAACTTTTGCTAATTATTTTTCTTCATCAATTTTTAGAAGACGGTTATACTTGGCAATTCTTTCCCCTCTCGCTGGTGCTCCAATCTTGGCACCATCGGCTCCGACACCTACGGCAAAATCGGCTATAAAGTCGTCGTTAGTTTCGCCAGATCTGTGGGATACAATCACAGACCAACCATACTCCCGCGCCTTTTGAACAGCCCTAATCGCCTCTGAGACCGTCCCAATCTGATTGGGCTTGATGATGATTCCATTAATGCTCTTGTGATTCTTAGCTATGCGCATACGCTCTGTATTGGTCACGGTCAAATCATCTCCCGTTACCACCACTTCTTCACCAAATTCGAGTAGCGCTTCTTTAAATGCCGGAAAATCCTCTTCGTTAAAAGGATCTTCTAAATAAAAAAGGTTATAGGCGCTAACCATCTCACGATATATCTTCATTAATTTTTCCTTACTCATGTTAATACCACTAGCAGCGGCATCTATGCCCAAATCTATCTCAAAATCACCAGCCGCCTCTTTAATTAATTTAAGGGGGATAAGGTTGTTATCAAGAGATGGGGCATACCCTCCTTCATCTCCAACCAATGTCGCGGACTCTCCGTATTTCTCAATACAGATAGTGCCGAGATTGTGATATATACGACTTATAATATCGGCCGCTTCTTTGATGTTTTCCGTCTTTGGAATAACCAAATATTCTTGAATATCTAAATTGTTTCCAGCATGTTTCCCGCCATTAATTAAATTTGCATATATTTTAGTCGAGCCAAATGATTGAAGCCCGCTAACTTCTTTGATGTATCGCCAAATGGGCTTGTCCCTCGATTGAGCAGAAGCCCGAAACGAAGCGATAGAGACAGCTAAGATAGCATTTGCCCCAAGACGAGATTTGTTATTCGTCCCATCTAATTCTATAAGTTTGTTATCTAGAGCCAAATGGTCTGATACCTCAAGACCACGTAGGGTCGGTAGAATTTCTTTATGGATATTATAAATCGCCGTTTCGACATCTGCCGAAACAGCTTCGTGCGAGCCGTCACTTTTTCCTTCCGGAACAGATGCTTTAACGCTAACGCCATCATCCAAAAAAAGTTCGACTTCGATTGTCCAGTCGTCTCGCGAATTTAAAATTTTAGAGGCCTTGATGTCGGATATTTTTGCCATTGTCTTCTAAGATTTATTTTAGTTAAAACTATAAGCATCCGCCTTAGGCGGAAGACATCTTTAATTAACTATATTCTGGGGCTTTCTCTTGAGAAACTTGTTTACGTTTTCAACAGTGGTATCCAATATGCGTTCAAGCGCTTCTTTGGTATTGAAGGCGTTATGGGGGGTAACAATAACGTTGGGCATATCTACTAAGATATGATCTGCTATCACGTTACGCAGGTCGTGGTCGGTGGTGTCTTTCGCTGACAAGAAGCTCGCTTCGTCCTTAACGGCCTCCTCTTCCTCAAATACATCCAGTCCGGCCCCAGCCAAAAGACCGCTCTTTAATGCCCCAACTAAGGCCTGCGTATCCACTATTGCTCCACGACTGGTGTTAATGAGATATGAACCCTTTTTCATCAGTGCTATTTTCTCTTTATTGATTAGGTGGTGGGTCTCTTTCATGTATGGGACGTGGAGAGAAACAATGTCGCTTTCTTTGAGAAGCTTTTCCAGGGATACATACTTAACGCCTATCTTTCTGGCAAATTTCTTGTCGGGAGAAACATCGTACGCCAAAACTTCCATATCAAAACCTTTTCCAATGCGAGCCGTATGTTTACCGATTCTACCTGTTCCTATAACCCCTAAAGTTTTGCCCATTAAGTCGAATCCCTGCAGGTTGTCATAGCTAAAATCTCCTTCTTCTCGCACTTGTTCGTAGGCATCGTAGATGCGTCTGGACAAAACCAAGATCAAAGCAAAAGCATATTCGGCTACCGTGTTTTCTCCATAAGAGGGTACATTCGAAACTAAAATTTTTCTTTCTTCACATGCCTTAAGATCTATATGGTCAAAGCCCGTTGAACGAGTTGTTATATACTTTAGTTTCGGCAAAGAACCTATCACCTCTGCCGTTACATTAGAGCCAACAAAAACAGAGAGTATATCAATATCTTTTTCAGTCGGCGGATGTTCTTCGTCTATATGTTCCTCGTGAAAATAAAGCTTGTGCCCCTTAAGGTATTTTTTAAGATATTCTTGTCCCCATGGTTTAACTCCATAAAACGCTATATTCGCCATAATTTTTTAAAACTTGTTTTAATTAAAATTTTGAGCGTCCCGACCCAGGTCGGGGTTGCGACTATTTTCTACTTTTTCTTCTCTTGTTTAGCGACTGCGATAGTGGTTTCAACGACCGTATCCGGGGTCAAAGACATGCTCTCTATCCCCTCGCTTACTAAAAAGGCGGCGAAGTCGGGATAGTCGGACGGCGCCTGTCCACAAATACCTATATATTTACCCCGTTTCTTACACTTTTTAATAATATCCGCTACAGCTGATTTAAGAGCTGGGTCTTTCTCGTTGCCAACACCGCTCACAATTTCAGAATCTCTATCCAGTCCTAGAATTAATTGCGTAAGATCGTTGGAGCCAATAGACATTCCATCAAATATATCTAAAAATTCTTCGGCATTAATAACATTCGAAGGAATCTCGCACATAACATAGACCGGCATGTCTGTCTGTCGGTTAGGTAGGGTGTCTTTGTCTTTATTAAAATATTTGGGTTTCAATCCCGCTTCTTTCATTAATTTGAGAATCGCAATCCCCTCTTTCGGAGTTCTACAAAACGGCACCATCGGTATTACGTTCTTGAGGCCCATCTCGTTACGAACCTTCTTGAGGGCAAGGAGCTCTAATTTGAAAGCTTCTTTAAAATTCTCGTGATAATAGCGAGAGGCGCCCCGCCAACCTATCATCGGGTTTTGCTCTATCGGCTCATAAAGCTCTCCTCCCAAGAGGGTGCGATATTCGTTGGTTTTGAAATCTGAAAACCTAACAATGACGGGGTGCGGATTAAAAGCTGTGCCTATTTTAGCAATTCCATAAGCCAGTTTATCGACATAGAACTGTTTCTTATCTTCCCAACCCAAACTTTTGGCATCTATCTTCTTTTTAAGGGGGGTGGATAATTTTTTGTAGTTGATAAGAGCCATCGGATGAATACCAATTTCAGAAGCGATAATAAACTCTTCTCGCGCCAACCCTACGCCCTTATTCGGTAGGAGAGATTTTTCAAAAGCGGTTTCGGGCGTGCCAATATTCATCATTATTTTGGTCTTGGTCTCGGGAATCGTCTTTAAATCGCGTTCCCTGACCTTAAATTTAAGGAGCCCCTGAAAAACCAAGCCGTCGCTACCAACTGTATCAATTGTCACATCCTGACCCGTTTTAATTTTTCTAGTGGCGTTACCAGATCCCACTACGGCCGGTATGCCAAGCTCTCGACTGACAATAGCCGCATGAGAAGTGCGCCCACCCTTATCCGTAATGATGGCTGAAGCGATCTTCATAATCGGCTCCCAATCGGGGTCAGTCATATCGGTTACCAACACCTCACCGGCCTTAAATTTATGAATGTCCTTTGCATCTAAAATAACCCTAGCTTTACCAACGGCTATCTTGCTACCCACAGATACCCCCTGAGTCAAAAGTTTACCGTCTTCAAGGCGTATATATTCGTGAACCTTTGTGAAATCCCGACCAGCATGAATAGTTTCCGGTCTGGCCTGTACAATAAATAGCTTGCCGGTCCGTCCATCTTTGGCCCATTCCATGTCCATGGGCGTCCATTTGTCGTATTTTTTAGAATAATGCTTTTCTATCTCAACTCCCCATCGAGCAAGAGTTAAAATCTCCTTCTCGCTTAATACAAAACTATTTCGTTCCTTCGGGGATGTGGGGACAACCTTAACCGGACGAATCCCCTTCTTGCCCTTCGCATATATCATCTTGCGATCTTTACTGCCTAAAGATTTTGAGATGACTGGATTAGGAACACTCCCCAAGTTTTTCTTAGCTACTAAGTATTCGTCTGGATTCACCTTCCCCTGCACCACCATCTCTCCAAGACCCCAAGCGGCATTAATCAAAACCAAATCCTTAAAGCCGGATTCTGTATCAAGCGTGAACATGACACCAGACGCCCCCGAATCTGAACGAACCATTAGCTGGACAGCGACTGAAAGCGCTACTTTAGTATGACCAAAACCTTTGTCCACCCTGTAAGAAATAGCTCTGTTTGTAAAAAGAGAAGCCATGGCCGAGCGAGTGGCCCTTGTCACGTCTTCAACCCCTCTTATGCCAAGATATGTTTCGTGTTCACCGGCAAAACTAGCACCAGGCAGGTCTTCGGCTGTCGCGCTAGAACGAACTGCTACGTCAATGTTTTTACCATATTTCTTTTCCAAACCCTTATATGCTTTTTCTATTTCTAACTCCAATTCTTTTGGAAATTCAGCATTCACAATCGCTTCTCTGATCTTCTTACCTACAACAGCTAAATCGCGAACATTGTGTGTGTTTAAACCTTTTAAAGATTCTTTTATGAAGGAGTCCAATTTCGTCTCTCTAAGAAAATATCTATATGCTTCAGCCGTTACCACGAAGCCCGACGGTATAGCCACTCCCTTGGGCGTGAGTTTCTGGAGCATCTCCCCTAAAGAAGCATTTTTACCGCCCACTAACGCAACGTCTTTCAGTCCCACCTTTTCTAAATCCAAAATTAGTTTTTTATTTCTCATTAATTATTTCTTAATTGCTATGACCAGATCCGAAACGTTTGAACCAGTATCTCCTGTCATTATATAGTCCTTTGTCTCTTTAAAGAATTTATCTGACTGATTATTGTCTAGATACCACAGAACGTTTAACTCTTTGGCTTTGGCATGAGTAAGCGTTTCAACGTCTGCAATCGCTCCGGCATATTCGCTGTTATCCCTACCGTCAGATGCAACAGATGCCAAAACCTCACCTTCCCCAATTGTAAGTAGAGCCGACAAGACAAGTTCCCGATTGCGACCACCTTTACCCTTAACCTTAATAGTAACCGTTGTCTCTCCACCATATAGTAGAACTGTTCCCGATTCTTTCTTATGTAGTTCTTTGACAATATCTTGTGCTACATCTCTCGCCTCTCCTGTCATAGCTGTTGTTATTATTTCCGACCTATAGCCCAAATCCTTCGCCTTTTGAGCCATAGCGTTCAATGCTCGCTGATTAGATACGAACATTATGTTGTCTACATTTTTGAAGTATTTATCCTCCTTCGGTGTCTCAATCAATTTAAGCGTATGGGGCTTAACGTCTTTGAGTAAATCGTATTTTTTTATAATTTCTTCCGCATCTTGAACTGTTGTTCTGTCCTTAACCGTCGGACCAGAAGCTATAAATTCTAAATCATTTCCCGGAACATCAGACAAAATAATGCTCACCACCTTAGCCGGATAAGCGTGCTTCGCCAAAAACCCTCCCCTAACCAAAGACATGTGTTTACGCAAAGTATTGATTTCTTCTATACTCGCTCCTTTGCTAGAAAGCGTTTTTAGAATCTTCGCCTCTGTTTTACAATCACCACCTTTTTCTGGTAGGCACAAAAGAGTAGACCCACCCCCAGAGATAACAAAAATTACCATATCTTTTTCGGTCGTATCTTTCAAAAGTTTTTGTATATAACCAGACGCCCTAACATTAGCTGATGATGGTAAAGGATGCGTTCCTTCGGAGCATTTTATCTTCTTGAGCTTGTGTTTTCTCGGGACGCTGACGTCCACCACAAAACCACCCATCAAACGATCCCCCAAAACTTCTTCCAAAACTTCCGTTGCCTCAAGAACGCACTTACCGGCCCCAATCACATAGAGATTCTCGATGTCTTTCAGAGAATATTTGTTATCTCCGATTGTGAACATATCTCCCTCCAAAACAATATCTTCTCTAATCACATCAGACGTATCTATCGCCTCAAGACCGACCTCTACAACCTCTAAAAGGGTGCGCCTTAAGTCGGTGTTCGCCAGTTCTTTAAAGTTTTTTATCTTTCCCTTCATCTTCGTTTATTCTATTACCCTTACTTCTTCTTCAAGTTCGATTCCGAATTTATCTTTAACCTTATTAACTATGACGTCCCTGAACTTAATGACATCCTCAGCAGATTTTGCGCTCTTATTAACTAGGGTTAGATTTTGAGTTGGCCAAGTCTCCATCCCCGTTGCCTTATCGTAATAGGCAGAATAGCCAACTTGCTCAAGAAGCCAACCGGCCGCTATTTTTACAGAGCTGTCAGGCAATATCCAACGCGGAGGCTGAGACCACCCCTCGGGTACCTCGTTTATAGAAGGTTCCTCTTCTTCTATCTGGGTGAATTTTTCTTTGGAGACAATCGGGTTACGAAAAAAAGAGCCGCTATTAGGAGCCTTTTTAGGATCTGGTAACTTTTTAGTCCGTATTTGCAAAACTGCTTCTCTAATATTGGCGGGCGTATATTCAGAAATATTATTCTCTTTCAAATATGCTTCTATGTCCTTGTAGAAAGGAGGTTCTAGAAATCCTCTTTTGAGCCGAAAAGTAACGGCCGTAATAATATATCTCCCTTCTTCATAGTCGGGATGCCCCCACTTGAAAATGCTGGTTCTGTACCCAAGCCCACATTCTTCCCGACTTATAATTTCAAATTTCTGCCTAGTCTCGTCATAGACCTCGACACTTTCCAGAACTCCAGATATATCTTGGCCATAAGCTCCTATATTTTGAACAGGTGCCGCCCCCACGCTTCCCGGAATTAAGGATAGAGCTTCCATCCCTGTAAGGCTTAGATCAACACTCTTCTTAACAACGTCGTCCCACTTCTCACCCGAACCCGCTCTTATTGAAAAACTGCCTTCTTTTTCAGAGACCTCAATTCCTTTGATTCTATTAATAATCACTAAACCGTCGTAGCCCTTGTCTGCAAATATAGTATTTGAACCTTCGCCGATAACTATCACGGATAATCCTTTTTCTTTGGCGAAGCCCAGAGCTTCTACTAGCTCTTTTTCATTCCCGATGCACGCAAGATAACGCGCGGGACCACCGACTTTCATAGTCGTATACTCAGCAAGCGATACGTTCTCTCGAAACTCCATATATATAAGAATATCACAGCCCTCAAATATTGAGGGCTGTTAAGGGCTGTGATATGGAGCGGACATGGTGGCCTCCTAAGCCTCTGTGTTGAGTGAGCGCCCTATATGCCGCTCCAATGAGTATTTTAGCTTTAATAAATAAAGGTTTTCAAGCTTTGTTCTTATTCCCAGCTACCATCCAATACATCGCCTCCTTTTCATTAAATTCTCTGAAATTAGCTTTGCGCAAAAATTCCTCGCTTTTGGACTCAATTAAACTAAGGTTCGAAAATGCTGGCTTGATAGCGCTTAATATTTCTTTTGCCTGATAACTAGAGGGAGCAGAAATCAATATCCTAAAATTAACTGCTGTTTTTTTCATGCGACGCCTACCGAACACTAACTGAATTGCTACGCCCTCACCCACTTCGTTCACTTTAGAAAAATCTATTTTTTTAAAATCTATATCCGGCCATTTGTCATCACCTTTTAAATAGGCACCGAGGTGTTCGCCTCCGTGATGGAATAAATGGTAATCCTCAACCCGTTTTATCTGACTTAGATTCTTAAAATGTTTAACTCTTTTTCTCGGCAAAATAAGATAATAGTGAATCTCTTTACCCAGTTGATGAACCGCAACCTCAAAGATAAATGGGGGTCTTATAGATTTAATGAATTCTCCAATTTTCCCCTCCTGTATTTGTGGGTCTAGTCGTAAAATAGCTAGGTGTTTTTTCTCTAAGTAGTAACGATGTCTTAGGATAATTAATAGTTCGATTAGTCCAAAGACAGCCAAGAATAAAAGGGTTACAGACGAAAGCGCGTCTATGGGACTCAAAAAATCAAACATTTGATTTAATTATAACACTTACATCCCCAAGAACTTATCAGCTATATAAACATCCTCGTGGGAACTGATGGTATACCAAAAAGTGGCTCTTATCATTTTCATTTTGACCTCCTCAACCCACTTGCTAATATGTTCAGCTAAAACATATTCCCCGGGAATAGCTTCTGATGCAAATTTGGACATTTTAAATATATCTGTATGTAAGAGAAAGGCGCCAATACTTGCCAAGTTGCCGGGAGCATCTGTTGGTTTTTCGATAATCTTAACAACATAGTCATTTTCATCCGGAATACAGATGCCGAACCTTTCGGGATGTTCCGTTTCAATAACTAAAGCAGCCAACTCTTCTGATTCAACACATCTTTTGAGGTCAAAGGGGTGATAAAGTTCGTCTCCTTGTAAAAGCAAGAAAAAACCTTTTTTTAAGAACGGTTCAGCGCAAAGAAGGGCATCGTATGTACCTTTTCGTTCTTTCTGTTCAGCATACGTAATCTTGATACGTCTATATTCGTCTCCAAAATGCTCTATAATTTTTTCTTTCTTATAACCTACGATTAATACAACTTCTTCTATTTCGTCCGGCAAAATATCCAAGGTTCTTTCAAGAATGGGCTTACCAGAAACGTTTACCATTGGCTTTGGCAAATTGTCCGTAAACGGCCTTAATCTGCTTCCTTCACCCGCTGCTAATATAACTGCCTGCATTTGATCTTATTTATCCTTGATAGTAATCACTTTATTCCTTGATTTCAATCCTGAAACAATCTCTACTTCACTTTTTGAAACCCCAAAATATTTAGCTACTAGGTTTATAACTTCTTTATTGGCAGCGCCCTCTCTGGCAGACGCCCCCACTCTCACCAAAAGATACCCATCTTTTTCTTCGATAGATGCTTCTTTTGAATTAGTTTTGACCTTAAGGCGTAGCTTCATCCCCGTAATTTATATTCTGCAAGTGGTTTATAATAAACCCCTTTTGATGCCTGTATGCTCTCCATTAAAAACAAATTACCAACCAGCATACTACGACCAGGTTCAATCTCTCGTTCAAATTGACGAAGATTCTTATCTGGTTTATAACATCGGACTAATGTCACGTGCGGAATCATCTCTTTAAGTTTTGAATCACTGAACTGAATTAAGGATTCTCGCAAGTTGTTTGTTAGTTTGTTATATTGCGGACTTTCGTTAAGAACAGCCCAAATCTGTCTAGGTGTTTTGTTTGGAGGTCCAGCAATCATCTTCTCCAACTCTAAATAGAAGGGTCCGTTGGATAAAGACACTTTCTCGAGACGTGTTTTTATCTCACCTATAATATCTTCACCCACATAACCAATAAAATTGGCTGTAATGTGATAGTTCTCGTGGGGAACCAATCTGCACTCGTGAACTCGAGGTAAGTGTTTAACGAAGCCGGCTAAATAGCCGGCTATTTCATCACTCAAATCTATGGATACAAAGAGCTTTTTCAACTATTTCTTCTTTGATGTCCTCTTGGTCTCCTTCTCTACAACTTCAGCTTCGCGATGAACTCGCTCTTTAGTTTTATAAAATCCAAGCAAAGAAAAAACTATCAAGCTTCCAATAATTACGCCGAAAACATTGAAAAGAAAAATGAGAAAGTTTATCCTAACTAAAGTCACGTTTAAAAGGCTTAGTCCTATTCCCGATAGGGTAAGGGGAGGCACCAAGGCAACGGCAATAGCAACTCCGGGTAAAATATCCACTACGTCTTTACGCGTCCAGGCAAAGGTGGCTGCCGCACCAGCTAAAAGAGCTACGCTGAAATAGAGTGCCGGTACTGTAATATCATTTTCTATGAAATTCAGTGAACTTCCGCCGGTTCCGAAAATCCAAGCCGCCACTAAACCGCTCGCAAATACGATAGCAAATGATTTAGCTATCAGTTGACCTACGCTTTTAATAAGACCTAGCTCTCCGGTGACTATACCAAGAGCAATAAAAAGAATTGGGGTGAGCACCGGCGTAACCAACATCCCACCAATAACAACCGTTGAATTGCCCAAAAGTAAACCAAAAGCAATGATTAAAGATGAAATTATCAAAAGAGTGTAATAAACCGAGTTCGGTTTACTCTTCTTAACTAATTCGTCGATTGTTTTATATTGATCCCTTGCCTTGATAGCAAGGATATCATCTTCATCTTTATTAATCCTTTTCTTTTGAGGCATGTCTTAATTATAGCAATTAGAATAAAATCTTCACTTATTTAAAGCAAGATTTTAAGATTTCTAAATTTTTTTTATCGGGTCCTTTGCCATCAAAGCCGGGCACCTCCAAAATCCAGTCCTTGTTCCATAAACGCTTTTCTCTTACCAAGTTTTTAAAACCCGTTTTTCCAATATATCCTTCACCAATATTTTCATGCCTGTCTATATTAGAACCATAAGCTGTTTTAGAGTCGTTGGCGTGGAGCACCACTAAGTTGTCTATGCCAATCTCCTTATCCCATTTATCAAAATATTCTTTAATTTCTGCTGATTCATATTTTATTTTACCCGCTTCAAAAGCATGGGCAGTATCCAAACATATCTTTACTCTTTTTGACTTAATCATTTTCAATAATTTCCCTATCTCGAATAAGTCAGAACCGATTTTTCCACCACCACCGGAAGAATTCTCCATGATAAGCAAAGTTTCGCCGGATACTTTCTTTAAGACCTGTTCCATGCCATTCACCACTCTCATCAACGCCTCTTCTCTATTTAGGCCCTTGTCGGAACCTATATGGAAGACCAAGCCCTTGGCGCCAATCATATTGGCTATCTCAAAATGGATTGCTAGGTTCTCTACGGACTTTTTATGCAAATCTTTATCGCTTGTTGCTAGATTTACTAAATAAGCGGCGTGAAGATAAACGGATTGAATGTTGCTATTTTTGAACTCTTCTTTAAATCTTAAAACAACATCTTTGCTTGGAGTTTTGGCTCTCCACTGTCGAGGCGAGGCGCCGAATATTTGAATCGTCTCTGCACCTATAGCTTGGGCGTTTTCTACAGATCGATAAAGACCACCCGCTGCTTTAACGTGTGCACCTAAGTTGGGTCTTTTCACTACTATTTCTTAGTGGTTTTGCTTGGACGCTTTATAAACTTATGAACAACCCTTTTCTTGGGTTCGCTGAAATAAAAAATGTAAATGATATCTATAAGGGCGGCTAGGTGAATAAAAAGGAGGGCAACAAACCAACCTATATGTTTATTACGAGCAGCTTTCCAAAGGGCATAACCCTTCCAGGGCAACTCCCAAAGCTGGATTAATACCATCATCCAGAAAACCGGACTATCTGCCATCAAACTAGAATCTATTTCTGGAAACATATACTTCATGGTGCCATAAAAATGACTCTTTAAAAAGTAGGTTATTAATTATTTGAAAATGACGAAAGGGGGTCCTGACGCTTCACCCCCTCGCGTCATCGCCCCCTCATGTAGCACGATCAACTATGAGCGAAGCTGGCTTGCCAATGCATCAATTGATCGGCGGAAAGCCGGACGTAGGTCTCCATATTTTCCGATGTGTGGCCAGAGGACTTGGAAAGGTCGCGTTCTACTTCGCCCATAATCCCTCGAGTGAAGAGAAGGACCGCTTCCACCCTCTCTCCGGAGTAGATGTGAACCCAGCAATCCTCACCCATGGGATGGATGAAGAAGTCCACTCTGCCATTCGAAAATTCCATGGAAACCTTGCGACGATTCGCAAAGTCCCGCCGACCAGGCGAGAACGGAATTCGCTTCCGTCTATCCAGCATCAACTTGTTGATTTCCTGCAAATAGGGCCAGAAGTGCTCATCCGGAACAAAACCCGGATAACCCTTCATGGTTTTCCGACGACTCCAATCGGCATGGAGCCGACCTGGCTGGGGGAGCAAGTAAAACCGGACGATGCCGGCGTAGATACCCCAAGCGTGCGAGCCGTCATCCGCCACTCTGAAGAGCCAAGGCCCTTTCTCCAGAACTTGATATGTCAACGTATCTCCTTACCTAGCGTGGAGACATCGTATTATAGGAAAAACGTCAAATCAAGACCTTCTTTTCTCTTGTTTGGCTCTACCCTCTCTTCTTTTTCTTTTTAAATCTCCTGCCCTCTCTATATCGCCTTCTTCAACATACTTTTTGATTAAAGACCGACGTCTTTCATCCACTATTCTGTCCAAATTGAATTTTCTTGTTTCGGGTATAACATTGGGCCAACTACTTTCGTCCGGAGGCATAGGACCTCTTTCCTTACCAGTAACCCTGGTCAACTGGTCTTCGACACTATCAAGAAGTTTTCCACCCCATCGTCTCACCTCTGTGGTTACTATATAACCGTCTTGTAATGCTTGTGCTCCGCCTTCATTAACTTCCCCAAATGGGAAAATTCTCGTACCGATTAATTCGCTTCTTCTTTTTGCCCCTATTTTTCTTTTTTCAATCTGTTCTTTTGTCTCCTCTTCTTCTATACCTGGAAATCCTATTTGTCCTTCAATATTCTTTCTAGGCATCTTTAGGGTTATTTACTTTCATAGCCCGACTGTGCCAATCCATGATCATATCTCGCACTTGATACGGATTCGGGACGTTCTTAATCATAAACTCATGATGAGTGCCAGCAGTTTGTACGTGCAAAGTGCCAAATTTTAAAAAGGTGGCCACGATACCTTTTACCTCTACTGTAATATCTTGAATTCTGTCTAACCTGAATTCCGAAACATCTCGACTAAAAAGAGTATATTGCTCTATGTCTATAATTTTCTTATCCGTCAGAATCCAAACATCTAAGTAGTAATTAGTCCAAATTATAAAAAAAAGCGACCAAAGAATAGTAAGCCACGCCATAGACATAAAAAGAATAAGGAAGAATATCCTTTCAGAATAATTAACAGCCGTCAGGGCTGTGAGAGCGCCAAAAGGCAAGAGGGCCATAGCAGCGATGGCAGCCGATTCTGTCGCCAGCACATACCAGTGACGCCTGAATTCCGCTAAAACTTTCTCGCCTGCATCTATGTTTACTCCGGCCATTAGTATAAATATAAAATTAAGCTTAAAAACATAGCGACCATCAGGACACCTGCTATGCTCAAATACCCTTTAAACATCTTTGCGTCCCTATGCATGTCTATAGAATACTCTCGCCAATGATACGAAAGCGCCCAGGCAATTAAGATAGTAAAAATCACTACAAAAAAAGCGCTCGTCCACAAAAATTCCGGAGCTAAAGAATCTAGGTTGTCCAAAAGATTCTGCATTAACTCAATTTTAACATATTGACAACGAGAGAACCCCCTTCTTAACATATAAAGAAGCCGGACTTGTTCCGGAGCGAATCACATGGGAGGATCCCATGGATAGCAACAGCAAGAGGAGCGCCGCCTAGTACCACAGCCGTGAACGGCGGTAGAGGGAGAGATTCGAGCGAAGGTCCAGTGGGCCGATGGCCTTAGTGATCGAGTTGAGCTCGCTTTCTCCCCCTCCCCTCTCCCCAAAAAGAAAAACATTTCTCAGGAGTGCCTTATCAACAAAACGTCTCCGTCTTGAATAATATACGCCTTGCCTTCGGTCTTTATAAGGCCCTTGGCGCGAGCTTCATTCCATCCCCCCGCTTCTAAAAGCTTTTCCCAATTAATAACTTCTGCCCTAATAAACTTGTCCTGAAAATCTGTATGAATAACACCGGCGGCCTGCGGAGCACTACTCCCCTTTTTAACTGTCCATCCACGAGTTTCCTTAGGACCAGTTGTTAAAAAACTAATCAAGTCGAGGGTTTTGTAAGATTCTTTTATCAGACCTTCTAAATTAACTTCTTTGCTTAGATCAGCAACTATAAAATAAAACCCAAGGTCTTCAATTTTTTTCTTCAATTCATCTGATGCCTCTTGGGTCTCGCCATTTAAAAGTAAAATTTGTGGCTTAGCTGTTAAAAGACCGAGTTCGCGCACAACGGGGGTGTTTACAACATCCTCGTCCGCAGAAATTACCAGCTTTCCATCATCTAATACTTTCTTTACGCTTTCTAATGTTTTTAAATCTTTTGCCTTTCCCTTATCACCAGTTTTGGCTTCTTTTACAGCGGTCTTGAGGCGCCTCTCAAGCGTCTCCATGTCTTTCAACATTAATTCTGTATTGATTGTCTCTATGTCTCTAATTGGATCCACCGAGCCCTCTACATGAATTATCTCTTCTGACTTGAAAATTCGGACTACGTGTATAAGCACTTTTGTCTCCCTAATGTGGGCAAGAAACTGATTACCCAATCCCTCTCCTTGGTTAGCTCCCTTAACCAAGCCGGCAATATCATAAAATTCCACCACTGCTGGCACTTTTTGTTCGGATTTGGAAAGCGTTGCCAATTTATCTAATCGTTCGTCTGGAACACTAACCACGCCCACGTTTGGGTCAATAGTGGCGAAAGGATAATTGGCAATATTAATATCCACCGCAGTTAAGGCCTTAAAAAGAGTTGATTTACCCACATTGGGAAGACCCACTATGCCAACTGATAATTTACTCATTAAGATAAGAATCTTTTACTGCGTACTTTTTTGTGATAACTGATTGCAAATCTATGGGCCTCATCCCTTACTTGTATTAAGGTTTTTCTACTAAAACCTTTAGGTATAGTTCCTATAAATTCATTCTTGTCTCTTTTGGGCCCTTTAGCAATGCCTACTAATGGAATACTAAGCCCCGCTTCTTCTAAAACCTGCCTTGCCGTATTAACTTGGGGTTTTCCTCCATCTACTAGTACCAAATCTGGCAAAGGCCACTCATTTTTGAAACGTCTTTCTAAGACCTCTCTTAACATACCGACGTCGTCCGGCTGATGAATAGTTCTGATTTTAAACTTTTTATATTCTTGCAGTTCTGGAGAGTCGCCTTTAAAAACTGCCATAGAGCCAACTGGGCTAGTTCCCGAAATGTTTGAGACATCATACCCCTCAATCCTTAAATCGCTATCTGTACTTATCTTTTCAGCTTGAGCTATCAGGGCTATGTCTTGAACATGATTAAGGGCAAAAAGTTGCCCCCTTAGTCGAATAGCTTCTTCAAAGTTCAACATTTCCGCGGATTGCTTCATTTCTTTTTCTAAATCTTTAAGAATCTTCTTTTTATTTCCCTTGAATAAAAGTTTGATATTTTTAATGTTTTTCTTGTATGCATCCCTATCAGCACTCCCAACGCATGTCCCAGGACAAAGGCCTATCTGAGCTTCAAAGCACGGTCTCTTAGATTTACCCAAAAGCTTATTGGGCGTGTGGGTGCTAAAAGGAAAAATCTTACGAATGATACGAAGAGCCGCTCTAATGTCAGAGGCGTTCGTAAAGGGTCCAGATCGCTCCCCTTGGGGTTTATCTTTCCCACGCACCAAAAGGACTCGCGGAAACTCATCTTTGGTAATCTCTACGTGCCAAAAACTTTTATCGTCTTTCTCTTTGAAATTATATGGGGGTTTATATTTCTTAATAAGTTCCGCTTCTAAGATAAGGGCTTCAATGGCGGTTGGAGTTTCGATGTAATCAATTTTTTTAACCTCCTCAATTAAGCTGGCGGTTTTGTCAGTATGTTTTTTAGAAAAATAGCTCGAAACTCTTTTTTTTAAATTGCCGGCCTTGCCAATATACAAAACCTTGTCCTTTTGTCCCTTCATGATATAAACGCCGGGATTTGGGGGTAGTTTTTTTAGCTTGTCTTTTAACATTTCAGTACTTTTCTCAAATATTCACCAGTATAGCTCGTCTTTTTTCTTGCCACCTCTTCGGGCGTGCCGGCAACCACCACTTCTCCACCCTTATCTCCACCTCCAGGCCCCAAATCTATAACCCAATCGGATGTTTTAATCACATCTAAGTTATGCTCAATGACCACTACAGTATTACCCCGATCAACAAGTCGTTGAAGAACAATCAATAACTTTTTAACATCCTCGAAGTGCAATCCGGTGGTGGGCTCGTCTAATAGGTAGAGGGTTCTGCGAGTGTCCCTTTTTCCAAGCTCTTTAGCCAGCTTTATTCTCTGCGCTTCTCCGCCCGACAATGTGGTGGCAGATTGCCCAATCTTTAAATATCCAAGACCCACCTCGTCCATAATTTTTAGTCGGTCGTAAGGCCAAGGTATGTCTTCAAAAAATTTAACCGCTTCTTCAATTGTCATCTCTAATACTTCAAAAATATTCTTATCTCGATAGACCACCTCCAAAGTTTCCCGATTAAATCTCCTACCATGACACGCATCACAATTAACATAAACGGTTGGCAAAAAATGCATCTCGATTGCAATCTGCCCATGACCCTGACAATTCTCACACCTTCCTCCTTTTACATTGAAACTAAACCTACCCGGTTTATACCCCCTAAACCTAGCTTCGGGAGTAGCTGAAAAAAGTTCTCGGATATATGTCCAAGCGCCTACATACGTGGCCGGATTTGAACGAGGCGTCCTACCTATTGGAGATTGATCGATGTTTACCACCCTATTTACATACTCCATGCCCAAAATACTTTTGTGCCCACCCTCTTGGTAACTAGCGCGATTGAACTTGTTAGCCAGAGTTTTGTAGAGAACGTCGTAAACAAGAGAACTCTTTCCAGAACCAGAAACACCCGTAACGGTTACGAATTTACGAAGCGGTATATCAACATTTATTCCCTTAAGATTATTTTCAGTCGCCCCTTTGATTCTTAAATAATCTCCAGGAGTTTTTATCTTTCTTCTTTCCTCCGGTAAAGGAATCTCGTTATCGCCTCGTAAGTAATCCAAAGTCAGGGATTTTTGAGATTTATCTTTGAATATTTCGGGCACTTTGCCTTCGGCTACGATTTCTCCTCCATGAATTCCGGCAGCCGGCCCAATATCAACAAGATAATCGGATGCTCTAATCGTCTCTTCGTCATGCTCTACCACCACGATGGTGTTCCCTAAATCCCTCAAGTCCTGAAGGGTTTTTACCAGCTTAGTATTATCTCGTTGGTGTAAACCGATAGTTGGCTCGTCTAAAATATAGAGAGTCCCGACCAAACGTGAACCAATCTGAGAGGCCAAACGAATTCTTTGGGCTTCTCCTCCCGAAAGTGTTCCCGCTTTTCTATCAAGAGTAATGTATTCCAAACCAACATCATTCATAAATTGAAGTCGATAACCAATTTCTCTAAGAGGGGCTTGGGCTATCTCTTTGTCCTGAGTAGACAATCCGTCAAATGAATTAAAGAAATCAATAGCATCACCTATTGAAAAGGCGGTGGCTTCTACAATATTTTTGCCTTTTATAAATACGCTTAGAGCTTCCGGTCTTAAACGCTTACCTTGGCACACTTCACAAGGCCTTTCAGACCACACGCTCTCTGTGCCAAGTCCATGACATTCTGGACATGCACCATAGGGGCTGTTGAATGAAAAAAGTCGTGGCTCAATTTCGGGAAAAGAAAAATTATCCTTCGGGCAGGCAAAACGTGCTGAAAAAATAATCTCCTTTTCTTTAGTGTCTTTTTTAATACTTTTTTGATAAAGACCACTTAAGGTTTTTGAAAAAAGTATCTTTACGGAATCGTGACCATATTTGAGCGCCAACTCCACGGCTTCAGCCAATCTTAATCTGCCATCCTTAGATCCAAAATCCGTACTGACGGATATCTTGTCTGTAACTAAATCGATATCATGGCGCTTGTGACGCGCCATTTCTATTCTATCGCGCAGAGAACGAAATTCCCCGTCAACTCTACTTTCAGTAAAACCGGAACCAAGGAAATCGTATAGTAATTGATAGTATTCGCCCTTCCTACCAATAACCACGGGCGCCATCACGATTAATTCTTTGGCCTCCTTTTCTGTATTTAATGTTTCTATGATTGCGTCTACTATTTCCCCGGAAGACATCCGTCTTATTTCATCTCCACATTCTACGCAATGTGGTTTGCCAATGCGCGAGTATAAAACCCTCATGTAGTCGTAAATTTCGGTGATGGTCGCCACAATTGATCTGGGGTTAGAAGAATGGCTTTTCTGATCAATTGAAATGGCGGGAGATAATCCTTCTATTTCATCAACGTCGGGTTTATCTAATCGCCCCAAGAATTGTCTCGCATAAGCAGATAATGATTCTATATAGCGTCTTTGCCCTTCTGCAAAAATAGTATCAAACGCTAAAGAGGACTTGCCCGAACCGGAGAGACCCGTAAAAACAATCATTTTGTCTCGAGGTATCTCTAAGTTTATATTCTTAAGATTATGCTCTCTAGCTCCTTTTATGATTATTTTATTTTGTGCCATTGTTTTCTAAAATTTATTTTAGTTAAAACTATGAGCATCCGCCTTAGGCGGAGCCATGTTTCTTTTTGTTCTTATGACTCATTTTTTCTTTAAGGATCACCAGCTCATCTCTTAAGATAGCTGCCAACTCAAAATCCAGTTTTTTAGCTACTTCCTTCATTTCTCGTTCTTTGTCTCTAATCATCTCTTCAATACGCTTGGTTGTTTTGGGTAACGCACCTACCTCAAGTTCAAGTATTTCACCTATTTTTGCCTCTCTTTCGCGGTTCTCAATTGGTAAAATATCTTGAATGTTTCTAACAATTGTTTGGGGAGTAATGCCATGCTTTTTGTTATAAGCTATTTGGATCTTTCTTCTCCTCTCTGTTTCGCTAACAGCCCTTTTTACCGAACCAGTTATTTGGTCTGCATAAATCAGTACTTCCCCGTTTACGTTTCTGGCCGCCCGACCAATTGTCTGGATAAGCGCTGTTTCGCTACGTAAGAATCCCTCTTTGTCAGCATCTAGGATTGCCACTAAAGATACTTCTGGCAAATCTAATCCTTCCCTAAGCAGGTTTACTCCAACTAAAACATCAAAGTCGCCTCTCCTAAGACCCGTCAGAATTCTAATCCTATCCAATGTTTCAACGTCGCTGTGTAAATAATTAACTTTTAAACCTAAGTCGTGTAAATAGTCGTTTAGGTCCTCTGCCATCTTCTTTGTCAAAGTCGTTACAAGCACCCTCTCGCTTTTTTCTATCCGCTCTTTGATGCGAGGTATAAGATCGTCTATCTGACCCTTAGCCGGACGGATAGTGATGATTGGATCAACTAGACCAGTGGGTCTAATAACCTGCTCAACCGTTTTTTGACTGTGTTCTGCCTCATAGACACTCGGCGTAGCCGATGTGTATATTGTTTGTCCTACTCTTTTTTCGAATTCACCAAATTTAAGGGGGCGGTTATCAGAAGCTGACGGGAGGCGAAAACCATGTTCTATCAAAGTCCTTTTTCTAGAAGCATCTCCCTCAAACATACCTCTGATTTGTGGCACCGTTACGTGCGACTCATCTATAACCAGCAAGAAATCCTCGGGAAAGTAATCAAGTAAAGTGGCGGGGGGCTCACCCGGAGCTCTGCCATCTAAATGTCTTGAATAATTCTCAATGCCATTGCAATATCCCACTTCCCGAATCATCGCCATATCGCCCTTGGTGCGACGTTCTATAATCTCTGCTTCCAAAAGTTTGCCTTCTTTTTCAAAATATTTGATTCTTTCCTTCATTTCTTGTTCGATATTTTTAAGAGCTACCTCTATCTGACTATCTAAAGTAATGTAGTGTTTAACGGGTGATATATAAACTTCGTCCGTGCTTGGCGTCTTTTCGTAACTGAAGCCGATAGTCGGATCTACTATATATATCTTTGATATCTTGCCTTTATCCATAACGAAGTTGTAAACAACGTCGTCGTGAGGAGACATTATCTCCCAGTTATCTCCTCGCAAACGAAAAGAACCTCGATTAAGGTTGGCGTTGGTACGCGTGAACTGTACCCTGATTAAACGCCTCGCCAATTCTTCGCGGGATATCTGATCGCCTATTTTAAAGTGAAGAATGTTTTCTCTATAAAGCTCCGGCGTGCCGAGGCCATAAATGGCCGAGACGGATGCCACAATAATTACATCTTTTTGAGTCAAAAGAGCCGTGGTGGCAGCGTGACGTAGGCGGTCTATCTCGTCATTTGTATGCGCCTCTTTGGCTATATATGTATTTGTATTGGGAAGATATGCTTCTGGTTGGTAGTAATCGTAGTATGAAACAAAATAGTGGACTTGGTTTTCGGGAAACAGCTCTCTAAATTCATTACAAAGCTGAGCAGCCAAAGTTTTATTATGTGCGATAACAAGGGTTGGTCTTTTCACTTCGTTTATAACATTGGCGATAGTGAAGGTTTTACCTGAACCGGTTACGCCTAAAAGAGTTTGGTGCTTAAGACCTTTTTTTAATCCTTTAACCAGGGCATCTATGGCTTTGGGTTGGTCCCCCGCCGGTTTTTTTTCTGATATCAGTTTCAACATGGAGTTAAACGCAGAAATCCCCCCTAGTTGCCTTTATATAGGGGGTCTACAAAGAAGATTCTAAGCTTTCTCACTCGAAAAAGCGAGAACCCCGGCATGATGCACGAGTTGCCTGACACACATATCGTGTCGGGGTTCTCGCGCGCCGGGGCAAGTTTTTGAGGGTCGCACCTCTTGGGAGCCGAAATCCACGAGTCCATTCATTACCAATCGCCTCGCCTGTACGGCTGTCTCCAAACATGGAACATAAGGCCCTTATCGACGAGTTGTTGTGTGCCGTCTTCGAACGTAATCCGAATCTTCGGAATGCCGCCGGGAATACACTCAGTGTATTCAACGATCTTGCCATAGGGGCCACTGATCGAGTCGCCTGACTGAATTTGAGAAGCAGGCAATGAACCCTGATCCTCCCAACTCTTGTAGTCGACAACGCTACTCACGGTTTGAACCTCCTAGTTGCGTCTAGGTACAAATAAAAAAGTTGCAACCCCTCTTAGTTGCGACTCCTAATCTCTTTGTATCAGTCCAGAGCACCAAACACAATGTTAATAAGTATCATCTCTAAAAAATAGCCCTAAACTCTTTTATGATCTCTTCCGGCAAAGGTTCTCCGGGAATGGTGATGCCTGGATATCTCCATGCTGAAACCACTCTTCTCTGATTATCCTTGTCAGCCACCATCACCCAAATTTCATATTTATTTTTAGTCGTTCCGGCTCTTTGCATCAAGGCAATCGTATCCTCGGCAACCCCCTCTTCTATCCTGTCATATGACTTAATCACTCGCCTTACTCGCGATTCACTAAGACGCCAATGATTCATCTTGTCTTTTGCATGCCTTGTCCAAAAAAGCTCTTTCATACTGTATAATTGGATTATAAATGACTTTTTTAAATAGAGTAGTTTTAGTTTTTATATTAATTCTCTCGCTCCTTCTAATGGTCGGTTCATCCGCGCAAGAGTCCGCCACCATGGACGAGTTGGCGCATATTCCAGCCGGTTACGGATATGTTAAATACCTTGACTATCGTCTCAACCCCGAGCACCCACCTTTGGTAAAAATGTTAGCCGGTCTCCCTCTTTTGACGCTTAATCCAAACTTTCCAATCGAAAATGAATACTGGCAGAGTCAGGTTAACGGCCAGTGGGATATAGGTCGTGCTTTTCTCTATGAATCAGGCAATGACGCAGATCAAATAATCCAGCTATCCAGAATTGGTCCCATGCTCTTAATGCTTCTTTTGGTGCTAGTTGTTTATTTGTGGTCACGTGAACTTATGGGAGATTGGTGGGCGCTTTTACCCACCCTTGCCACCGCTCTATCTCCCAATTTTCTCGCTCATGGCCATTACGTGACAACTGATGTGGGCGCAACTCTAGGTATTATTCTATCTCTTTATCTATTTTCCAAATATTTGGCGACGCCTACTAAGAAAAACTTAATTTGGGCAGGGGTTGGTTTTGGTATTGCCCAATTGATGAAGTTCTCAGCCGCTCTTTTAGTCGCTCATTTTATATTGGTAGGGTTAATAATTGCCTTTAGTCGAATATCAAAATCTGGAGGACACATCGGAAAACAAATATTTAATGTTGGCACAAAGTATATGGGGAGAGTCATTGTCATATTTGTAATTGGCGCCATCTTAATTTATCCATTCTATTGGATTGCGACTCTCAATTATCCACCCGAAAAACAATTAGCTGACACCAGTCACATTTTAGAAGGTTTTCCTGCCCCACCGACCCCAGAAGGTGAAATTTGTAGTCCCCTTAGGTGTTTAGCAGATATCACGATTTGGAGCGCTGACAAGCCCGTTATCAGGCCGTATGCCCAATATATGTTGGGTCTTCTGATGGTTATGCAACGTAGCGCCGGAGGAAATACCGCCTATTTCTTTGGAACGGTTGATAACAAGGGGAGCTCTCTTTATTTCCCAGCCGTTTATCTGCTAAAAGAAAGCTTGTCCCTCTTGATCCTTATCTTTCTTGCTTTGATATTTAGTATCTACAACACATTTAAGGCGCTTATCAAAAGGACTCCTAAACTCAAGGAATATCTAAATACCAACCTCTCTGAGTTCGTGGCCATATCTTTCGTAGCCATATATATCGCCTACAGTATTCAAAGCTCTTTGAATATTGGTTTTAGACACTTGATGCCCATTATTCCCCTTATATACATGCTTTCAGTTGGGGCACTCAAAAAATACGTGCACACCGATTTCTACAAAAAACAGCTTAAGATTGCATTCGTCATTTTCATGTTTGTTTGGTTTGGCGCTTCTTCAATCGCCGCCTATCCGCATTATCTTCCGTATTTCAATGAACTAGTTGGAACGGATAATGGTTGGCAGTATGTTACTGATTCTAATTACGACTGGGGTCAGGATTTGAAGCGCTTACCGGCATTTGTTAACGAAATGAATATAGATAGAATTGCCATTGATTATTTTGGCGCCGGTTCGCCTCAATACTATTTGGGAGAAGAAAGAGTGGTTAATTGGTACTCTGCTAAAGGCAACCCTGGAGAGAGCAATATAGAGTGGCTGGCATTGTCTGTCGGTTTCCTACAAACATCTATAGGCGAAAAAGCGCCCGGATTTTGGATGAATCCAGAAGACGAATATGAATGGTTAAAACGACCCACGCAACCCGACTATGTAATCGGCAAATCTATCTTCGTCTACAATCTGAAAAGTCGTTAGTTGTTGTAGTAAGCTCGATTAGGAACTCTTAAATCCAAGTAATTTATGGCATTCCACTCTCCGCTCTGGCGAAGAGATTTAACTACGTTTTGGGCAAAGCTTGGATCAAGCATTAAGCTGAAATAAATATCTGGTCCACTTTTAACTCTCGCCACCGCTTCTTTAAACTTCAGATCGCCTATAACAATCTCTTCTTGTTCAATATTCAAATCCTCCATAAACGTTATGGCTAAAACTAGGTTTTTAAAAAGCTCATCCTCTAGAACTTGATCCCCTAACGAGAGTTTCCTTTCGGATGAATCTTTTATGATTCTCAAGTTTAATGAGCCCTCCAAGTTTGGTGCTTCGCTAAAAATAAATCCTTTTTCATCTACCCAATAACAAACATCTTCTTTGTTAAAACACCAAATTGTATATTTTTGTCTAGCAAGAAGAGTTATAATCACTTTTCTTTTAAGGAATTCTTTATCAACCGTTACTTCTGCCACTCGATGAGAGCCATCAAAAATATTTGGGTCTATTTTCCAAAAAAAGATATTCTGCCCTTTAATTGTTTCTACATCGAGGTTTGCAATTAAATCTTCTCCACTAATCTCAACTTCTTTAATTTCAAAAATAGGAGAGAACCATATTAAGTAGATCACTCCGACTAATAAAATCAGAGTTGTGAATAAAAGAAGTATACGCCGAAGGCGGTTACCCCCTCTTGATCTCCTTCTTACCGACATAGGGTTGCAAAGCTTTTGGTATCTTTATTTTGCCGTCTTTAGTTTGATTATTCTCCAGTATATAAATCAACATCCTCCCAATAGCTACTCCTGTGGCATTGAGCATATGTACAAACTCTCCCTCTGATGATTTGATGTTCAACCCTCGAGATTGGAAATCTGTCGTATTAGAACAGGAATGCGATTCTCTATATTTCCCTTCGCTTGGAAGCCAGGTCTCAATATCGTACTGGTTAGTGGCGGTAAACCCCATATCTGCCGTACAGATATAAACAACTCGATAAGGGAGTCCCAACCCCCGCATAATCTCTTCCTGCATCTTCAAAAGAAACTCATTTTCTTTAACTGAATCTTCCGGCCGAGTAAAGGAGAACATCTCTGCTTTATCAAACTGATGAGATCTCAATATACCCTTAACATCTTTGCCATAAGTACCCGCCTCTCTTCTGAAAGCAGTCGAGAAACCAACATACCTTTTAGGAAGCTCTTTTATATCAATTATCTCATTAGAGTGAAGCGGACCGATTGAGTCCTCGGCTGTCCCTACTAAGTACAAATCGTCAGCGGGCAAATAATAAGCATCCTCGTCTTCTATAAATTTGGTCTTACCCATTCCCACCATCGTTTTAGATTTCACCAATACGGGAGGAATCACTGGTATAAATCCGTGGGGTAATAGCTTCTCGAATACATATTTTATTAAAGCAAATTCTAATAATGCTAAATCACCCAAAATATAACTAAAACGACTGCCCGATACTTCGGACGCCTTCTCTTTGTTAATCAAAGGACCAGCCAGTTCCATGTGGTCTTTGGGTTCAAACTTGAACTTAGGAATCTTGCCCCAGCTACTCAATTCAACATTGTCCTCCTCATCCTTGCCTACTGGGACTCTAGCTTCAGGGATGTTGGGAATTGCGCGCAAAAACTCTTCTCTTCTCATCCAAGCATCTTTCTTTAGGGGCTCTTTTTCCTTGAGCTCTCTTTTAAGTGCTCCTGATCGTTCTCTATCTTCTTTGCCTAAAACATTGCGTTGTGCTCTTATCCCTTCTTCCTCTGTCAAATATGTTCTCCACTCCATATCGGCAGCTAAAAATTTATCTACGATACCAGCATCCATACCCCGTTTTTTCATACCCTCTCGAACCTTATCTACATTTTCTCGAATAAAATTAGGATCTAACATATTTTATTTTTTACTTTTTAATGTTGGGAATATAATCGACTCCTTTACCGAATCTCTATTTGTCGCGATAACCACAAGACGATCTATACCAACACCCAACCCAGCAGCTGGAGGCATACCGTATTCAAGGGCTTCCAAAAAATCTTTGTCCATACGGGTTACCTCTTTGTTTCCCTTACGAAACAGAGATTCTTGATATTCCATCCTTTCTTTTTGATCTATTGGATCATTAAGTTCACTAAATCCATTAGCTATCTCTACTCCACCTATGATGAACTGAAAGCGCTCTGTGATTTCAGGATTATCTATTTTAGATTTAGCCAAAGGTGAAATCGCTTTCGGGTGATCGCACAAAATAGTTGGCTTAATGAGCTTGGAGCGCACCTCTCTTTTGAAAACATCATCTACGGAGGCCTTGTCTTTTATCTTAGATAGATCCTTTTTAGCATATTTCTTAAAGGCCTCCGCATAAGTAATTTTTTCCCACTTCTTCTTACCCAAAACATTATTCAGTAGTTTTTCAGTAAACTTGATAAGCCCTTCGTAATCCTGATAAGCCCAGTAAAGTTCAAGCATTGTAAATTCAGGATTGTGCTCCCTATCCATACCCTCGTTTCTAAAAATTCTTCCCATCTCAAAAACTTTATTGAATCCACCCACAAGTAAACGTTTCAAGTAAAGCTCCGGAGCAATTCTTAAATAGAAATCTTGCCCGAGGGCGTTGTGGTGCGTTTTAAAGGGCTCCGCTAGGGCACCGCCAGGAATTGGCTGGAGCATGGGTGTTTCTACTTCTATAAAGTCGTTTTTCCAAAGAAACTCTCTCATTTCTCTAACAATTTTAGAGCGCTTATCAAATGACTCCTTAACTTCCAAGTTCATCAACATGTCTAAATAGCGTTTACGAAAGCGCTCTTCTACATCCTTCAAGCCAAACCATGTATCCGGCAAGGGCCTCAAGCTCTTAGCAAGTATATCTAAACTCTTAGCGCGAATACTCTTTTCACCTTTTTTAGTTTTGAAACAAATTCCCTTTACGCCTATAAAATCTCCTATGTCTAGGGTGTCTTTCCAGAGATCAAATTTAGACAATTCCTTTTTAGCTGCAAAAATTTGGATTTTGTCTGTTCCATCATATAAATCAATAAACAAAAGTTTTCCCTGATCTCGACGAGATATAATCCTACCCACTACATAGATGGGTCTTTGGTGCTTACTCAAGCTTGGAAAATCTTTTAATACCGAACTAATAGATAAATGCTTCTTAACTCTTGCAGGAAAGGGATTAACACCAGCTTTTCTAAGCTTTTCTAATCTCCCGAATTTATCTTTGAGAATTCTACTTAACATTCTGACTAGTTATTAGAATATCATATCCTTCCCCCAAAGCGAGAACTGGACAACCCCAAACTCGATATGTTACCCATATAATATCACGGGGAGGTGATAAGTGGCGTACACCATACGAAACAGCGCAGAACCCGTCGGGAGAGGAAAGGGCGTGTCTCCAGAGTTCAAAGACATGCTCCGCAGGCTCGGGGGAGGTGATTTCGCGCATACCATCGAAGCTCATGAGGCGTGGGAGGGGGCAACACCCATTCGGGGGCGTTTCAAGGGACGTTTCAGGCGCGACCCCAACGGGCACATCATCCATTGGCCATCTTTCGGCAAGGACACGAAGTATGGCTGGGAAATTCGGAACGGCATGGCTTACGCCATTCGTTCTTGATAAGACCACTCGGATAAAAAGAGGTGCACCTTGACCTGGTCTAGCAAGAACAGGGAAGAGTTTGATCCGTGGTGGGAGTTTCTTCTCATCGCGGTCTGCGTGGCCATCTTTGCCCTAGCCACCGGCTTCGCTTCCAATACAACGGAAGAATGGGGTTGGAATGCTTGGGCGTGGAGGACACTCGACATTTTGAGCGTGTTGGCCTGGATCGTCACGGCCATCCTCTCGATGATGACATTCCTTCCCTTGCTCTTCGATAACACCTGACCCCTTTCGCTGACGAATGACCCCCTTCGCCACAGCGACGGGGGTCATTCTATTTTTAGAACTCTAAAAAATTAATCTATTTTATTAATCTTATACTTAACTTTCCCCCGAGGAGATTTAAAATCAACAACTTCCCCCTCTTTGTGTCCAAGAAGAGCTTCTCCTAAAGGAGATTCGTTTGAGATGAATCCTTCTGCTGGTTTTGCCTCATTGCTTCCAACTATATGGAAAATGAACTTCTCTCCATCACGCTCAACTGCAACCGTTGAGCCCACTTCAACCTCATCGTGTTTTTTGCGCACACCGATAACAACAGCATTACGCACCATCTGTTCTAGTTCGGAAATTTTCTTTTCAGTTCTCTGTTGCTGTTCCCTAGCTTCAATATATTCTGCATTTTCAGACAAATCGCCCATTTCTTTCGCCGTCTTAAGATTCTCTGCAATAGATTTACGCCCTTCTGTTTTAAGGGTTTCTAATTCTTCTTTAAGTTCGGCTAATTTTTTCTTAGTTAGATAATCCATGTTTAAGCAATAACTAAACAACCGAACATAGATTCTACAGAAAACCTGGCGTAGAGTAAAGGGCTATCCAAACCCTATTTTATTTGCGGTTTTTTTCGCAGACCGTAAGCGTCGAACCAAAACCAAAAACGTATTTTTACCACCTCTAGAAGCACTTGAACATATGAAAATGGACTTAACTTTGAATCCGTATCATTTATCCAATAAACTGGTATTTCTTCAATTTTATAACCGAACTTTTTAGCTAAACTTAGAATTTCTGGATCAAATCCCCAACGTTTAATCTTTTGGAGAGGAAATATTTTAAGAGAGGCCTCTTCGCTAAAACACTTAAAACCACACTGGGTGTCCCAAATGCCCGGCAAAAGCAATATCTGGATAAACAAATTTCCCATATTTCCCATAATACGTTTAAGCAAGGACTGGGGTGGCTCCATGACTGCCCCCTTTATGTCTCTTGAGCCAATTACGACATGTGCTCCTTTATCTATAAAAGGGCGCATTTTTTCAAATTGGTCTATAGAGGTGGAATTATCCGAATCCATGAAAAGACGATATTTGCCATTGGCCTCTAGCATTCCCTCTTTAACCGCCGTTCCCTTACCTTGATTTTTTTGATAGCCATCCACACGTAGATTTGGAATAAGCTTCTTCATTTTTTCTACAACTTCAACGGTGTCATCTGTGGAACCATCGTTATAGATCAATATTTCATATGTGAAATCAACCTTTGAAAGGTGTTTATCTATATCAAGAAGGGTCAACGGCAAACGTTTGGACTCGTTATAAACTGGAATGACTATTGATAAATATGGTTTTGGATTCGCCATCACTATCTATGATAGCGAAGCTTCACAAAAATAGCTAAGACCAAACCACCGGCTAAATCAGCCAATAAATCTCCCAAGGTGTCCCTTAGGCCAAACTGAAGGGTCTTTAAACCCAATCCATATTTAGCTATTAAAAGGTCGTATATATATTCAGTAAACTCCCAGAATACTCCCGCTAGAGCAGTGAAGCTCAAAACCATAATTAGAGTAATCAAAAAATTACGGCTTGTATCAAAATGACTTGGAAATCTCTGGAAAAACCAATAAAAAACAGCGGCGACAAGAACCCCGCCCAAAAAATGAACCGGTATATCTATCCAAGCCAAAGAACGATACCAATCGTTCACGGAAGCAACCGAATGAAGTAAGAAGAAGGTAAAAACTGAAAGGGTAAGGTTGCGTTCCAAACGTAAGCGCGTCATATTATCTTTTCCTCCACTGCGGAGCTCTTCTGGCCTTTTTAAGACCAAATTTCTTTCTTTCTACTTTTCGTGGATCTCTAGTTAGGTATCCAAACGCCCTCATCTCTTTTTTTAAATCTTCGTTTTGTTTAACCAAAGCCCTTGCTAAGCCAAGCGTAACCGCTTCCGCCTGAGCCATAATACCACCTCCACGAACATGGACCTCCACTCCAGCATTTTTGCGTAAAGTGTTGTCCAGAAGCTTTAGGGGGGCAATGGCTGATTGCCTCAATCTCTCAACATCAAAATACTCTTTGTAATCCAATTCATTAACCTTAAACATTCCGCCAGGACCTGCCGGGAAAAACCTAACCCTTGCTACCGCGCTTTTGCGTCTACCTATTCCCTCAAAATATTTTTTGTCTTTCTCAGCCATTTTATTTCTCTATAATCAGATTTTTTAATCTTTCTTTTCTTAGCTTGTTTCTAGGCAACATGCCCCTAACTGCATTAATAAGAACCTTCTCGGGAGCCCTTTCAAACAAGCTTTCATATGTTTCTTTTTTCAAATTTCCCGGCTTACCACTGTGTCGATAATATATTTTTTGAGAATCTTTATTTCCAGATACTTTAAGCTGATCTATGTTTTTTACAATAACTTGATTATCACCCGCTTTGTGTGGCTCGTAATCAGGTGAATTCTTGCCCTGAAGAATACCGGCTATCTCCGTAGCTAATCTTCCTAAGGGTTTATTTTTTGCATCTATGGTAAAGTTTGCCATTTTAAACAAATTCTATAATTGCTCGCCTTGATCCATCTCTTTGCCTAACTTCAGCGCTTTTTCTAATCCTAAGATATCCTCCGTTACGATCCTTATATTTTGGAGCAAGCTCGTGATAAAGCTTATATGCCGATGTCTTGGGTAATCGACGCATTAAAAGTCGCAAAGCCATCAGATTGTTTTTCTTAGCAATGGTTACTAATTTTTCTACGCGAGGACGAATCTCCTTTGCTCTGGCCTCGGTGGTCTCAATCTTTTCTTCCATAATCAGGTTATGCACTAAAATGCGCAAAAACGCCCTGCGTTTTCCCATCATTAAACCAAACTTTCGACCTTTTTTGAGATGCCTCATCGGTGATTATTTATCTTCCTTTTTCGGCTTTTCCGGCTTTTCTTCATCAATAACTTCTATGTCAGATATCTTGCCTAGGTGGTCTCTCAAAACATTGGCCGCCTTATGAAGAGCGCTTGATGGTGATATGGTGCCATCTGTTTCAACTTCAAGCTTTACTCTGTTGTAATCCGTGCGATCGCCTACTCGCATGTTATCTACGCTAAAATTAACATTAACTACGGGTGAAAAAACAGCATCTAGGGCTACTGTCCCAATCGGCAACCTATCAATCTTCTGTGACTCTACGGGTAGATATCCCAAACCTTTCTCAACTGTTAAAACCATATCTAGCTCAGCCGTCTTATTGCCAAGAGTTGCTATGTGTAAATCAGGATTTTTAATCTCTACTTGGGCGTTGCCCTTTATGTCTTTGGCCTTAACCTCGCCCTCGCCTTTTACTTTTAGAATCAATTCCTGTGGTTCATCCGCATGGAAGGTAAATCTTACTTGCTTGAGATTGAGTCCCAATTCCACAACATTTTCTACCACACCCGGGATAGTTGTGAATTCATGACCCGCACCTTTAACACTAAACCTGGTGATGGCTGCGCCCGGCAAAGACGAGAGCAAAACCCTTCTTAGGGCATTGCCGATAGTGATTCCGTAACCTCTAAAGAGCCCTTCTATCTCAAAAACACCGGCTGTTTCATCTTCGGATACTTTTTTAATTTTGACTGTTTCGCTTAAGTACTGGTATTCCATTTTTTTATTTATTTAGAATAGTAATCGACTACTAAACTTACGTTAAAAAGTGCGTCGGCGACTTCCGGCGAACCTACAACTTCTCCTTCCAACTTTGCCTTGTCTATCTTGAGCCAAGTTGGGGGCTCATATTTCTTAATCTTGTCATTTAACTCCTCAAAATAGGGCATTACCCGCGATTGAGAACGAACAGATATCTTATCACCGACCTTCACCCTAAAAGAGGGTGTTTTTACTCTCTTTCCGTTAACTATGAAATGTCCATGTGAAACCATCTGTCTAGCCAAGGATCGTCCTTCCGTAAAGCCGAGTCGCATAATAACATTATCCAAACGACTTTCTAGTGTTTTGATAATCTCGTTGGTAGCTGAAATATCCTGCTTAAGCACTCTTTTTTCAACCTCTTTAACGATATTGCGAAGCTGGCGTTCAGTAACTCCATAACTAAATTTAATCTTTTGTTTTTCCTGAAGCTGGGTGCCGTATTCACTAAGCTTTCTTCTGAATTTCTTTCCCTGTGGACCGGGTCGGTATGGTTTACGTAAAAGAGCTGCCTTAGGAGAATTAGCACGCTCTCCCTTTCTTAAAAGTTTAACCCCCAAGCTTCTTTCTTTTTTCTCAAGTATTTTAGCCATAACTAAGTTCTCCTAATTTTTCTGGGTTTGGGACCATTGTGGGCAAGAGGAGTAACATCTTTTATTGATTCAATTTCAAAACCTTGAGCAGCCAAAGATCGGACTGCGCTGTCTCTGCCAGGACCAATGCCAGATATATATAAATCAACTTTTTTGGGTCCGGTTTTCTCAATCTTTTCAACAATTGCTGAAACTACTTTGGATGCCGCGAAAGGAGTCGCTTTTTTAGGTCCGGCAAATCCCATAGAACCAGCCGAAGACCAGGCGACGACATCTCCCTTATCGTCCGTAACGGTGATACTGGTATTGTTGTATGAAGATTTTATATAAACCCTGCCCGTTTCAAGCTTTCGAGCAGGTTTCTTCTTGAGCGAACCACCCGCTTGAGTAGCAGAAGCACCCTCAACCTTTGTTCCCGATGTGTCTAGACCTTTTTCAACAACTTTTTTCTTACCCATGGCTTTATTTGAGAGTTAATTTTCTACGACCGCTTCCCATAGTGCGTCTCACGTTTCCTCTAACGGTCCTGGAATTACGTTTAGTGTTTTGTCCTCTAGCGGGCAACTTTTTTACGTGTCTTATCCCTCTATAGCTTTTAATATTTTTAAGACGGTTGATGTCTTGGCGAATACTCTGACGCAACTCTCCTTCAACTGTATATTCTTGCTCTACTGCCTGTTTAATTCTGTTTAATTCGGCTTGGCTTAACTCTTTAGTTCTTCGATTGGGGTCAATCTCTGCTTTCTTCAAAATCTTTCCAGCCAATGTGTGGCCAATTCCATAAACTGAAGTAAGCGCAATCGCTATCTTCTTCTCATCAGGTATATTTCTCCCAAATAATCTCATTTTTATCCCTGTCTTTGTTTGTGCTTAGGGTTTGTTTTGCAGATTACATAAACCCGCCCTTTACGGCGGATAGTTTGGCAACTATTACAAATCTTTTTAACAGATGCTTGTACCTTCATACAATCGGTTACAACCGCCAAGTAATTCTGCCCCTTTCACCACCCGAATCGGGTAATTCTATCTTTACTTTATCGCCGGGCAAAATTCTAATACGACGCATACGCATTTTGCCTGCGATATAGGCCAGGATTTCTCTTTCATCATCAAGTTTGACCCTGAAAGTAGCTCCCGGCAGGGCTTCCACGACTGTTCCTTCAACGGTCATTTAACGCGGGATGATACTATCATATGTCCTAAGTAGCGTCAACGCTGATTCTATCGATGTCTTTAGGCACTTTATTTACCCAAAATGGCCACATTCTAACCTCCCCTCCACTTACTCCTGGAGTGGAAAAAACTGCCTCTTTAAGCTGGTTCTCGGTAAGACCAGCAACCCTTTGTTTAAACTCTTCAACATCAAACGGCTCTATCCACTGAGATCTAATATTAACAGCCGATTTCATGGTCTGGTTCTCAAAATCAACACTTACCTCTCCATAGTCCACTTCGGCCATATAGCTGGTAAGCTCTTTGCCGGCTTCTTCGGAAAAACGTTCGCCCAACACCTCAAGTAATTCCTTTTCACTAAAGCCAACAATCTTCATCTCGCCGTAGAGAGTGATGTTAAATTCATTCTTCTTGTCAACAACGTCGTTAATCTCTTCTTTTGTTATGAATAGCTCGTAGGCACCTTCTAGCACCTCAACTCCTTCGGGCATATCCACTAACAGGTCTGTTTTTAAAACATCTTCCAGGGATTTTTTAGCGTCTTCCCTAGCAGATTCTATATCGGCATCTGTCGGCACCTTAACTTCACCGGTTGTTCCTCCTTTCATATCTTCTTTTGACTCGGCGTAAAAACCTTCGTATTTAGAAGATCCCTGAAAACCGGGGATGCGAAGCTTGGAAACCGGTCCGATATTATAACTCTCACCCGGTTGATCGGCAGTAACAGACGCATCAATGCTTGATGGCGATCCATCTGCATTACGTCCAGGCACAACAACGTCATAATCTAAGCGGAATATCTTTCCGTCAGGAGTAACAAAGCGAGTTGTTTTTACTAATGTCTGTTTTTCGACGCCAAAATCGTTATAGATAGTAATTGTTCCTCTCGCTTTTCTACCGACACTATCTGTGCCTGTGGCAGGATAACTTTTGGTGATATTCTTCTTTTTAGAGAGAATGATTCCACGCAGATTTATCATCTTGTCACTAATACTACTTTCTTCAGTATTAGGCGAAACGATTAAAGGGCCTATATACCCCTGATCGATTTTCTCTAATGTTAGAGCAACGCTAACTCGCGGTGTGGAGACAACAACTAAAGTAATTATCATCGTTAAGCCGGCGATAACACCGGCGATGATAGCCACTCTCTTCATACCACCTACAGAATTTGTAATCGGAGATCTAGTTGTCCCAACCCTCACCTTGGATGCTCTGCTTTTTTTCTTTTTAGATGTGGGGGTGTTTTTATTATTTCCAGGTGCTCTGTTCTTGGGTTTAATCACAACGATGTCAGAAACAGTGTGTTTGCTCCTGCCTAAAAATGGATTGTTCGCTCTGATGCCCAAGGTGGCTACTATTTCTAAAATGTCGTCGTCAACCGATTCCACAATAAGGGATTTCCCGGACGCCTCAACCTCTCTTTTTAAAAGCTCTATATCTTTTCGGTTGCTGGCAACCTCCGCCCCTCTTGGAATATATAAAACGACCTCTTCATCGGGGGCATTGATAACCTTATCTATGGCAGACGTCACAGAGTCGGATTTATTTAGATAAACTTTTTTACTCACAGACAGATACTATTATATCTCTTAAACGTAGTTTCCGAAAATCTACGACTTGGGCGTAAGCCAACTTATTCTTCGACGAGCCAAATCGTTTAGGTCTTCATACACTCCATGAATATTGTCTTTCATGAAAGTTTCTATATCTAGTTCATCCTCTGGCTTTTGAAATCTAAGTTTATGCCTACCAAAAGTAAAGTTTTTTCTATAAACACCTTCGGGAACGGGAAAAAGAGGGTTGAAATAAATAATGGGGGGCGTCTTACCCCGCATTGCACCGGCATTCCTAACATTCATCAAGGTGCCATTAACCAATATGCCAAAATTTGTATAGAAAGGTTTGCCTATTCTTCTGTCTAATCTCTCGGAGACATCTCCTCTGGCATATTTTCTATAAACTCTCTCAAGGACATCGCCATCAATCTCTAAAATTTCTTGAAGAGCTGACACGGCATGCTCGCCACCCCAATCAAAACCGCTAAAATAGCGAATATCAGACCCGTTGATATAATATATACCCGTTTTGTTCTGATCGCTCTCTACATAGAATGCCCTGTCGAGATTTAAAAGACGTGAAAGAATATAAGCCCTCATACTAGCCCCCTCTACCATATATACATTCTCATCACTCTCGCCCTTGCCGATAACCGTCAAGCTTAAGCTGATTTCAAGCTCTCTGCCTGTAAAACCGATTGGGTTTATAACACGATGCCCATCTATCTTGACGCCCAAAATGCGCACGTCGCTCAAAACGAGCTCCATCTCCCCCACGCTCAATCTTTCTGCCGCCTCGCTTCTACATTTATCAAAAAATTTCCAGACCGCCTGTGAGATATAGTTTTCTAAATCTATATTCGTTAGGGCTCGAGTTGGATATTCTCTCACAATCTTAACTGAAGAAAAAATAGTAACGGCCTCTGATGAACTAAGCTCTAAAATCTTCATTTATCTGTCTTAAGGTCGGCCCTCACCCGCCTTATGCCTTCAGCGACTGCTTGTTGCTTTTTTATCTCAAAAATTCCCATACCACCGGTTCTTTCAACGTGGGGTCCTCCGCAAAGTTCCTTAGAGAATGCTTTATCCAAAGATTCGCCAACATAATAAACTTTTACTTGAAGAGGATATCTACCTTTAAAAAAGTATAGTGCACCGGTTTTCTTTGCCTTCTCCAGAGGCATCTCCTCGAAGTTAACCGGCAAATCTTTTTCGATCACTCCATTCACCAAGTTTTCAACCTTCTTCACCTCTTCGTCTGTCAGTTTCCTGTCGAAAGTGAAATCAAAACGTGTCCTTTCAACCGTGATGTCTGATCCACGCTGTTCGACTTGATCTCCTAAAACTTTTCTAAGAGCTGCTTGCATAAGGTGGGTGGCAGTATGAAGGCGCGTTACTTTCTCAAGCTCTATCTTGTTGGTTGCTTTTAGCTCTCCCGTATCCAATATCAAGCCGTGCCCTCCAAACTTCTTTTCGGCACCGGCGCGCGAAACCTTTTGGTGTCTTTCAAACTCTTTATCAAAGTCGGACTGTTTAATGCTTTTCCCTATTCCCCCTGGAGCCATTTCTTTTATCAAATCAAAAGGAAGACCATATGTTTCATAGAGACGAAAGGCATCTTTGGCGGTTAATTTTTTATAGTCAGCCAATTCTTTTAAACCCTTACTTAGGGCTGTTTTGAATTTATCTTTTTCTCCCTCTAGTACTAAAGAGACGCTCTTTTCGTCCAAGTTCTTATATATATGACCGTATTTTTCAACCACTACCTTTGATATCTCTGTTAGTAAATTTGCATGAATGTCGTACTTTATCTCATAACCGATTACTTTTCTGATTAACCGCCTCAATATGTAACCGGCTTCTTTGTTTGAGGGCAAAACGCCATCTGATATCAAAAAACACGAAGACCTTAGGTGATCCGCCAAAACTCGCACCACCTTTTCGTCTAATCCCGGCTTAAGTTCTTTTATTTTGGAAACAATGGGCTCGAGTAGGTCGGTCTCATATATGCTGGACTGACCCTCAAACACAGCCATCAGTCGCTCAAAACCCATGCCCGTATCAACGCCCGGGCTTTCTAATGGTTCCAATTTTTTCTTAGATTTACCCGATAATAATTCTTCGCGTGAACCGGGAAAAAAGAATTGATTAAAAACTATATTCCACACCTCAACGTCTTCTCCTGAAGCATATTTACAATATATTTCAGTAGTCGGCCCACAGGGTCCGGCATTTCCAGTCGGCCCCCAGAAAACGTCTTCAAGCCCTTCCTCTCTAATGTCCGTAACTCCCAAACTGTTCCATATTTCTCTTGATTCTTCATCTTTAGGCACGTCACGTGAACCCTCAAATATAGTTACATATGAAATCTCCAATCCCAGCTCTTTGGTGATGAAGTCGTGCGCGTATTGAATGGCTTCTTTTTTAAAATATCCGCCAAAGGAAAAATTGCCCATCATCTCCAAGAGAGTAAGGTGCGTACTATCTCCCACCTCATCAATATCAGTAGTACGAAAAGATTTTTGTATCGATACTGTATTTTTGGAGCCAAAATCCTTATCTGAATCAGCATCGCCCGTATAGTAGGGTTTGAATTGTTGCATGCCGGCGCTAGTCAAAAGCACGGATGGATCATCCGGTATCAAAGAAGAAGAAGGCACCACGGCGTGACCTCTGTCTTGAAAAAAATCTAAAAACTTTTTTCTAACTTCCTCTGATTTCATTAATAATCAGATAATCTATTTGATTGGTCGTGAAGACGAATTTTCTCAAGCGCCTTAGCTTCAATTTGTCTAATTCTCTCCCTTGTTACATCAAACACCTTGCCCACTTCTTCAAGCGTGTGCGTCACCCCGTCGTCTAAACCAAAACGCATCTCAAGAATCTTTCTCTCTCTTTCTGTTAAATCCTGGATAATGTCCCTGATTTGATCTCTCAAAAGTTGTTGAGAGGTCATCTGGGTAGGAGTAATGCTTCTTTCGTCCTGAATAAAGTCAGCCAAGGTTGATTTGTCGTCGTCATCCCCTATTGGAGATTCCAACGAAACAACTTCTTGAGAAATCTTTTGGATGTTCCTAACCTTATCTATAGACAGGTCCATCTCCAGAGCAATCTCCTCTACCATCGGCTCGCGACCCAACTGCTGAGCTAGTTTTCTTTTTGCTTGAGTAAACTTGGATATGGTCTCCACCATATGCACCGGTATTCTGATTGTCCTTGATTGATCAGCCAATGCCCTTGTGATTGCTTGCCGTATCCACCAAGTGGCATAAGTTGAAAACTTAAAGCCCTTCGTGTGGTCAAATTTCTCAACTGCCTTAAAGAGTCCTATATTCCCTTCTTGGATGAGGTCAGATATAGAAAGTGGGCTACGATTCACATAACGCTTGGCGATAGACACCACTAATCTTAAGTTTGCTTTAATTAATTGTTGCCTAGCAGCTTCATCGTTTTTTAAGATTCGTTTTGCTAAGTCCTGCTCTTCCTGCTTTGTCAAAAGAGGCGTTTTTCCAATCTCACGCAAGTACATTTGAACATTGTCCGGCAAAGCCCCCTTGATACTAGTGGCTTCTTTGAGCTCTTTTTCACTTATCTCTTCGGATGGTCCTCTTAACAATGACTGAACCTCAATAACCTTAACGCTACTTTGCTCGAGTTGGTCATATATTTTTTCTAAGAAGCTTGTGTCGTTCTCTACGTCCGGAAAATAATCAAGGATTTCTATATCCGTCACAAACCCTTTTTCTTGTCCCCTTTTGATTAGTTCAAGTAGTCGTGAATCCTTTTCACCACTACGCATCTTAGTTGCAGACGCATCTTTGGCTTTGAGTGCCTTGTTCTTGAGTGTAGTTTTTTGAGGAACTGTCTTCTTTTTTGAAACTCCAGAAACTTTACGTTTAAAAACGGTTTTTTTATTTGCTTTAGTGGTCCTCTTTGGCGCTAACCGCCCCTTCTTCTTGTTAGCAGTTTTTTTCTTTTTAGTCGTTTTTGGCATGTCTTATATCTTGCATTTTGCGCGTTATATCGTCAAACTCCTTCAATCCCTTTTGGAGCTC
>PFAH01000002.1:130531-131144 GCA_002773725.1 Candidatus Colwellbacteria bacterium CG10_big_fil_rev_8_21_14_0_10_42_22 | reverse complement strand
AACATCCTGGACTTAGGATTCTTCTTTAAGCTTTTTTCAAAAATTTTATTCTTTTTCCAAAAAGACAAAATCTCTTCTTCTTTTTCAAAAAGAGATTTGTGAGGAGGTTCTTTAAATTGCTTTGAGGGCATGATTCTTATTATAGAGAAAGACCCTTATAAAATTAAACTATTTCTTAATAAGAATAGGGGGGTCGCAGAGAACTCTGCGACCCCCCCCAACGTACTACTTCCCACCTCCTACTTCTCTGCCGGTATATCACCAGGTGAGACGAGAACCCACTTGTCCTGGTAGGGGACCAGTTTGTACTCAAAGAACTTGCCGTCCTGATCGATGACGACGACTTCTTGCAGTTGGACATCTATGTCATACACGACATAGCCCAACTCTTCGAGCATGGTGGTCGCCGACATCGTGTTGATCCGATTGGTGTTCATTATTGCGACGACCGACGTGAACAACACAGCAAGGATCATTGCGACACAAGCAAAGAACACGGCCAAGCCCCATTCAGACTTGTAGCGATCTTTATATGCCCCATAGAAGACCCAGATCGCCGAGATGAAAAAGGCCAAGGCGACGATCGCCCAAGGCACTTCAGAGCTTCTCCACG
>PFAH01000002.1:57359-130498 GCA_002773725.1 Candidatus Colwellbacteria bacterium CG10_big_fil_rev_8_21_14_0_10_42_22 | reverse complement strand
TGTAAATATCTAAATCAATCCCCACACCTAATGACAATTTGTTGTAAAACTGCTAAGAATTTAAATTCCCGAGAGGCGCCGATTGTCATTAGGTGTGGGGATCAAACCAGCCCTCTTTTGAACTTCGGCCAGTTTTCTCTCTGCGATGGGAATGGCTTTCTTGGCGCCCTCCTCTAGAATCTTCATAACACTCTTTTTATCTGCAAGAAGTTTCTTTCTCTTCATCTGTAATGGTTTTAGAAAATCATTCATCTCTTTAGCCATGGATTTTTTAAACTCGGCGTACCCCTTGCCTTTAAATTCTTTAACAAGCTTTTCAATCGACCTACCTGATATGCCCGAGTAAATAGAGAGTAAGTTTGAGATACCCGGTCTTTTCTTGGGATCAAAGCTTATAGACGTTTGAGAGTCAGTTTTGGCTGACATTATTTTTTTCTCGACAACTTTAGGTGGGTCCGACAGAAATAGGCATCCATTAGGCGTGCTTTTAGACATTTTTTTAGTTGGATCACTTAAGCTCATCACTCTTGGTGTCGCGTTATGAAGCGCTTTGGGTAGTTGAAAAGTTTCGCCAAAATTATTATTGAAAGCGTTAGCAATATCGCGAGTAAGCTCTAGATGCTGACGTTGATCTTCTCCCACTGGAACGAAATCGGCATCGTAGATTAGAATATCAGCCGCCATTAGAATGGGATAGTTTAAAAGACCGGCGTTTGGGACCTGGCCACTTTTAATCTTTTCCTTATATTCAATCATTCGACCAAGCTGTCCACTGGAAGTAACGGTGCCTAAAAGCCAAGCAAGGTTATTGTGGGTCGGTATGTGAGATTGGATGAAGAGGATGGATTTCTTAGGGTCTATACCGGCAGCTAGTGCATCAACCGCCATATTAAATATCTCCACTCGTTTTTCTGACGGGTTGTATTTAGTGGTGAGGGCGTGATAGTCAGCTATAAAGTAAAATCTTTTATAATCTTTTTTCTGAAGTTCGACTAACTGCTTGATAGCTCCTAGATAGTTTCCGATATGCAATTTCCCCGAGGGCTTAAGTCCGCTTACAACAATTTTTGACATGTCTTTATTATAGACCACGCTGGCCATCTCCAAAAAGACAACTCCCCCCCCTAAATCAGCTTTGCTGATCGGGCGAGCACCCTCGGTGCTTTAGACCTAAATCAGCTTTGCTGATCGGGCGAGCACCCTCGGTGCTTTAGACCTAAATCAGCTTTGCTGATCGGGCGAACAGAAAAGTCGCTCTTCAGCGACTTTTCTGTTTTAGCCAAGACGTCGTCTTAACTAGATATAAAAACTAGTCCTTCTTTGCATCCAGCTTATCTAGTCCCAACCCTTTGACAAGGAAATAAATAACGGCAGCAATGATGATGAAATCAACAGAAGCCGTTATAAACTGCCCATAGGTTACTGGACCGATAGCAAGAGAATTCAGCCCTTCGGCTGAACCAAGAAGACCGCCAAGAAGGGGCTGAATAATATTTTCCACCAAAGAGGTTACAACTTTACTAATCGCTCCACCTAGGATGAAGCCGACGGCTAGGCCGACAACTCCCTGTTCACGAATAAATCTAATAAACCCTCGCATTTTTAATTTCAATTTAACGACCCTTTATAGCACATCCCTGGGTAATCTGTATATGAAGATGCCTCCGCCCAATGAGAGTGCCGCCATGAATACGAATATTATATTAAATCCAAATTGGGTAACCAAATATCCACCAACTACGGCTCCGATGGCGGCTGAAAAATATGCCATTGCCTCCCATGCTCCCCATTCTAGACCACCCTTACCTTTGTCTAAGTGCCGTGAGTAAACCTCATCATAGGCAGGATATTTAGTCGCCTCACCAATACCGATGATAATTTGGGCCACGATAAGCGTCGTCATTGAATCTACAAACATATAATAGATAAAGCCCAATGCCGTAATAAAGAAGCCGGCTACAATAATCAATTCATCCTCTTTAACCTTGTCGCTCAACCTTCCAACTATAAGAGTTGTTGCGGCGGCAGCTAGGGCGAATGCCCCGAAAGTAATACCCGCGTCTAAGGCGTCTCCTCCAACGTCTTTTACAAATATAGCGTAGATTGGTCCCAACATCGCTTTGGCTAAAAGCCATGCGCTATCTGCAAAAAGGAGAAGACGGATAGCCCTATTAAAAGGGATTCTTAAATATTTATTGTGTCGATGATAAGACCTTCGCACAAATTAATTATACAGGAAAGCAGAGGTTTTAAATTTCAACTACTATCCCGTTTAAAAAAACAGTAATAAGTTTGACAGCAATTTTTGAAAGTGATACTTCTAGAGAGTATATGAAAACAGTTGTAACAGGAGGAGCGGGATTTATAGGATCCCACATAGTAGATGCCTATATAAACGAAGGCCACGAAGTGGTAGTGATAGACAATTTATCTAAGGGCAAACTGGAGAACCTAAATCCCAAAGCCCAATTTTACAAAGTAGATGTTAGAGACAAGGAGTCCGTAGATAAAATATTTGATAAGGAAAAGCCGGATGTAGTGAATCATCATGCTGCCATGATTGAAGTGGCAAAGTCGGTAAGAGAACCTAGCGAAACTATAGAGGTGAATGTAGTGGGGACAATGAATTTGTTATCAGCTGCTGTTATAAACAATACAAAAAGGTTTATTTTTGCATCTACGGGTGGAGCAATATATGGAAGCCCCGAAGAAGTTCGTGTAGACGAATCATATGAACCAGCCCCATCTTCTCCATACGGACTTTCTAAGCTTTTGGGCGAAGAAGAGATAAGACATTATTCACGAGAGAACAACCTAGAGTATGTAATATTTCGTTATGCAAACATCTACGGCGAAAGACAAGATTCTAAAGGAGAAGCGGGAGTGGTGGCGATATTTTCAGAGTTGATGCGAGAGGGTGAACCTCCTACGATTTTCGGAGATGGCAACAAAACGCGCGACTATGTTTATGTAGGAGATGTCGTAGAGGCAAATGTGCTTGCCCTACAAAACGGCACGAATAACATCTTCAATATAGGTAGGGGAGTCGAGGTTTCCGATAGTCAGGTTTTCGAAACGGTAGCTAAGGCAGTTAATTTTAATGAGAAACCTAAGTTCGAACCGGTTAGGAGCGGAGAAGTTTTGAGAATTTCACTGGATGCCAAGAGGGCAAAAGAAGAGCTCGGGTGGGAACCTAAGATTAATTTTGAGGAGGGAGTAGCTAAGGTTGCGAGTAAATAGAGATATTCTCTATATTTCAATTACCACAGGCAGTATCATCGGACGCCTGTGGGTCTTGTGATAAAGGAATTGACCTATTTGATCTCTAAAGAGGGACTTGAGGTAATCAGCGTCTACATTCTGACGTTGAGGAAGACGTCCAATAATTCCTCTTACCTTGCGCCTAATCTCTCTTAAGAGCTCCTGACTATCTCTAAGATAAATAAATCCTCTAGAAATAATATCCGGATTTTTAAGAATTCTGCCGGTGCGTCTATCAATAGTCACGATAAGCACAACCATTCCGTCGTCTGCCAGCATTCTTCTATCCCTAAGAACCACTTCTTCAACATCTCCTACGCCGAGTCCATCAACCATTACGTAGCTTGTATCGTCTTTTTCGCCGGTTACCTCGAGGGTGTCTTTAGTGAGAAGGCAAACATCTCCATTATCTACTAACTTAACGTGGTCTCTTTTCATTCCTGCTTCTTCAGCTATGTGTCGTGCTACTGTGCGGAAGTGATAATAGGCATGGATTGGCATAAGAAATTTTGGTTTGAGAGTTTTGATGACTAATTTGAGGTCTTCTTTGCTGGCGTGACCACTGCTATGAATATCCATCAACTTAGAGTTGTGAATATAGTCCACCTGACGGGCAATATTGTCCGTCAGATTTTGGACACTTCTTTCATTTCCAGGCACAACTGATGAAGAGAAGATGACCGTATCTGTTTTTTTCAGTTGGATGTGCTTGTGTTCACCATTAACAATCCTAGTGAAGCCGGAGTTGGGCTCTCCTTGGGCTCCAGTTGTGAGAATGAGGACCTCCTCATCTTTATATTTGTTGACCTCTTGAATTGGAATCATGGTTGTCTCTTTAAACTTCATATAGCCAAGATTTTTAGCTATATCCATATTTTCCCTCATAGAACGTCCATTGACCGCGACTTTTCTACCATGCTTCTCGGCGATGCGAATGATTTCCAACATGCGGACAATCATAGAAGAGAAGGTTGTGAGGATAATTCTCTTTTTTGCTCCCAAAATTAACTCCTCAACATTTTTTTCAACTGTTTTTTCGGGAATGCCCTCTCCTTCTACAAGTGCGTTGGTTGAGTCCATCATATAGGTGTGAACTCCCATCTTGGCAACTTTTTCGATTTCATCAAAACGATAAATATTACCCTTTTCATCACGGTCGAGACGGAAATCTCCAAAGTGAACGATGTTCCCGATAGGGGTCTTTATGACCACTCCCATAGAATCCGGAATTGTGTGTTCCACCCCGAAGAATTCGAGGTCGAAGTGGCTACCGACTTTTTTCTTGTCGCCATAACCAACCGTTACAATGTTTAATTTAGGTGCGTTAGGAAATTCGGCCTGCCTTTTTTCAATAAGGGCTTTTGAAAACTTGGGAGTGTAGATGACCGGATTACCCAACTTTTCCATCAAGTAGGGAATAGCGCCTATGTGATCTAGGTGACCATGCGTTATAATAACCGCACGAATTTTTTCTTTTTTGGGCTCGAGGGAAGATATGTTGGGAATAATATAATCAATTCCCGGAGTGTCTTCTTCGGGAAACTGAAATCCCATATCTACGATTATGATGTCATCTTCATATTCGTAGTAAGACATGTTGCGCCCTATCTCCTCCAAGCCCCCTAGATTCACTACCCTTAACCCCTCTTTTTTGGAAGAAGATTTCTGTGGAGCTGTTTGCTTAACGACTATTTTTTTACTTGTCCCCCTGTTAGTGGTCGTCCCACCTCGATTTGTGGATCGACGCGAAACTGGCCTCTTGGAAGAGACCTGTTTAGTGGTTGTTTTTGTTTTTGTTGTCATAGTGGGGATGGGGAGAGTCGAACTCCCACGGACCGAGGTCCACAGCGCCCTGAACGCTGCGCGTCTGCCAGTTCCGCCACATCCCCTCAGGTTGCAATTCCTCGTAGTGAACCACTGTTCTACTACCAGGGTTTTATCGCCTGGACCTTATTAATTGTAAAAAAACACAAAATGGGCCAGAGGATTACAAAGGAGGTATACTTTATTAGCCCCAAGTATATTCACAATCTTAATAAATGCAACCTATTGCCCTTCGTTCACAATCGGCTTTCTCAAAGAACGCTTGGACTTCACAAACCAATCAGTAATGTTAGAAAATCTATCGTCAATCGTGTTTATTCTTCTTTCGTTATCAAATCCCCCTAAAGTTGGAGTGGACACATATACATAGTCGGGCGAATAGAGGAATATGGCTGGTATATCAGAGGCGATTTCGTTACTTATCTCCTTTAAAACCCTATTGCGCGTTTCAATGCTGAAGGTTTTTCTATATGTCTCAAGAAGGTTATCCACTTCATCGTTGTCATAAAGCGCTAAGTTTTGATCGGGGAAGAATTTTTTAGAAGAATGCCAAAAGGCAAAGAGGTCGTTACTCTCTTTGATGATATTTCCAAAAAGAATCATCTCATAGTCCGTATTTCTCAAAACATCTTCTTGAATATCTCTTATAGACCTAGTGATTAGTTCTACTTTGACGCCTAGAAGCTCCCAATCTTTTTTGACTTCCTCTGCTGTGCTCACCAAGAATGCCTCATCAGGAACTATGATTTTAAGATTGAGCCCCTCTAGGGATTCGGTGCTGAAATTGGTGGTTGGTTTGGGGCTTTGTTTGGTTGGACCAAAGAATGGTTCTCCCCGTCCATCAAGAATATCTTTGATAATGTTTTCTCTATCAATAGATGTTGAGAGAGCGCCTCTGACAGAGCGTTCGCTAAGAGCATTAGGGGCGAGGTTTTGGTTGATAAAGATGGCGTAATATCTAGAAGAAGTAATTGGATGTACTTGGTGACGGATAATAATGGGGCGTTCAGAGAGAGGTTCGACTGTGCTAAGGCCAAACCCGTCAATTTTTCCTAGGTTGTAGCCACTAATAAGTTCAGAATCCTTTTTATAAAACTTGAAGACAAGCCTGTCTATATAAGGAGCGCCTTTGAAGTATTCTTTGTTTACCTTAAGGGTGAAGCTTTCTATAAAACCACGACTATCTTTTTCGTGAGAAACGGCCTTGTAGGGACCTGATCCAATCGGGGCGAGCCCAAACGAAGATCTGGTGAAATTAATGACTGGAATATCTACAAAGATGTGTTTAGGGATGGGTCGGAGAGAAGAAAGATGGTCCTCCTCAAAGAAGGCGTAGCCATTTTGTAAATCAAATTGAACCTCGAGCTCACTAACCCTAGTGGCGGTTACGCCATTAAAGCTTCCCTGAAGCCAAGATCTGATTTCGGGGTTATGAATGATATCAATTGTATAAACAACGTCGTCAGCTGTTACTTTTTCGCCATCGTGCCAAAAAATACCCTCCTTAAGACGAACATTCCAAGTTTTGCCATCATCGGAGTGTTTAATAGTTTCTGCCATCTCCGCCAAACTAGCGAAGATAAGACGTGAAAGAGTGCGGTCGGTCTCGGTGGAGGCGCCTGTTGGCAAAATGGGATTGATAAAAGCCGGTTGACCGACAATACCCTCTCTGTACGTGCCCCCGTGAGCGGGGATGACGTAGGCATGCGTTTTTATGATGTAAGAGCCGTAGGTTATGGACGATGCCACTAAAAGGATGGCTGATAAATAAAAGACAAACCTTTCTCTTTTAGAGAGGACTTTAACTATCTTGGGTAAAGGATTCTTAAAAAAGATCTTCATTCTCCCGGGGTGTAGGGGATTATTAGTTAGGAATCAGATTTGCAATTGAAAGCAACGTAAATATAGCAACAGAACCAATGGTGGCCATAAAAAGTGTTCTTTCTATTCCTCTACGACGTTGATAGAATCCCCCCGAACCACCTCCGCCAAAAAGACCGCCAGCCCCGGATGAACGTTGTTGAAGTAAAATCAATACGATGGTGACGACGCCGGCTATAAGTTGCAAAACGGTAATTGTGTTCATTAATAAGTTGTATTAGCTTCGCCCAAAAGCTTATCACGAGAAGGGTAACTCTTACAACTTTTGGAAGTGTGGGTGTGATAAACTGGATGTATATGCGAAAGCAAACTTTGGTACTACTAATTTTGGACGGCTGGGGTGTTGGCAAGAAGGACGCATCCAATTCTATATATAAAGCAGAGCCCAAGAATCTAAACCATATTCGTTTGAACTATCCAGCAGGCACCCTGCAGGCATCAGGAATTGCGGTGGGTCTTCCTTGGAATGAGCCGGGCAGTTCCGAGGTTGGACACTTAACATTGGGCGCAGGCAAGGTTCTATATCAGGACTATCCACGCATTAGCTTAGCTATTAAGGATAAAACCTTTTTTGAAAACGAAGAGCTCATGCGCGCCATAAACCATGCTAAAGAAAACGGCGCCAAGGTAAATCTGGTGGGACTTTTAAGTGCGGGAAGCGACCATTCTTCTCTAGAACACCTACAGGCATTAATTGAATTGATGCAACAAAAGCAGATGGGTTTTGCCCTACATCTTTTTACAGACGGGATTAATAGCGCTCCCAAAGGAGCTCTGAATTTAATAAACAAAGTACCCCAAGAAAAGATTGCCAGTTTGTCGGGACGCCACTTTGCTATGGATAGAGATCTGCATTGGGACCGTACAAAAAGAGCGTATGAGGCGATGGTGGGCGTTTCAAAGAATATCCTCGGAGAAAATACGATTCCCACCCTTTTAGAATCTTTCTATGAAAGGGGCTTAACAGACGAATTTATAAATCCAACCCTTATAAGCGATGAATTAAAGATTAAAGACGGCGATAGTGTAGTGTTCTTCAATTTCCGAGAGGACAATATGCGTCAAATTACAGAAATGTTTATAGACGAGGAGGCGGGGGGGAGGGCTAACCCGGCAATGGGCATAGTGGAGGCGCAAAAACACTTAATTCCCAAAGACCTTCATCTCGTTACATTCACAAACTACGGCGATCGATTTAATTTACCCATCGCCTTTCCGGCGGATAATGTTGAAATGCCCCTAGGAAAGGTGTTGGCGGATGCGGGTAAGGTTCAGCTTAGATTAACCGAAAGCCAAAAATACGCTCATGTCACATACTTTTTTAATGGTATGCACGAGATGCCGTATAAGAATGAATACAGAGTAGTGGTGCCCTCCAGAGAAGAGGCGAAAATCACAGAGCACCCAGAGATGAGGGTGAGGGAAGTTGGCTCTCGGGCATTAACTGCCATTAACGAAGGCGTTTACGACTTTATATTAATCAACTTTGCCAATGCAGATGTGATGGCTCACATGGGAGATTTTGAAGCAACCATAAAGGCAATTAATTATATAGACGAACAGGTCGGTCTTTTAATGAGAGCGGTTTTGAGCTCGGGGTCTGTGATGGTGATAACTTCGGATCATGGCAATGCAGATAAGATGTTAGATATTAGAACGGGTATGGCGGAAACGGGACACAACATTTCGCCTGTGCCAATCTATGTAGTAGCCGGAGGATATGAAAGACCAAAAAGTGAGGCCCAAGCAGATGAGATAGAGAAGATAAATACAGGTGTTATATCTGATGTTGCCCCAACCGTTTTGGAATTAATGGGTATTCCCAAGCCCTCAGAAATGACTGGTATAGGTCTTTTCAACTATTTGAGATAATCTTTCCTAATACTTGCCATTTATAGGCAAGTTTGGTATTTTATTGCCGATGTTTCGGAACTCATATATTGCCGAGTTAGTGCATGATATTAGTTTTGCCGTTTTCCGCGTGAGTGCATTAATTGAACATGCCTTTTTAAGGAAAGAATTAGAAATGTCGGCAGTTGAGCTTTCTACATACGTTGACGAGAGCTCTATTCACAAACTGGAAAGATTAATCAATTTAGCCAATTCTCTTGAGGAAATAAGCGATATTAATACAAGTGTTCTAAATAGAGAGCTCGCCAACCTCAAGGAGCTTTTAGTGGCTGAATATATGGAAGAAATGCCGGATGAAGATATATCCGGAATGTTTGAGAAAAACAGCCAAGAGTTGCCGTTTAAAAAGGAAATTTCAAACGGCAATGAAACCAGGTCTGGCAAAGAGCCAAGTAAACGGCAAACGGAAATACTGGAATTCATACGGCAATTTGATGGCAATTGCCGTATGTCCGATCTTGCGACTAGATTCGGGGAGGTTAGCAAGAGGACTCTTCGCAATGATATATCATCTCTTATAAGGGAAGGGCGCATAGAGAGAATTGGGAGTAGGGGTCCATATAGCTATTTAAAGGCCATAAAAGAGGGGGGTAGAGATACTATATATAATAAGGAAGGAGAGCAGGATAATGATCATGTAAATATAGAAGAAGGATCAACAATTCTTCTTTCTGGCCCCAAAGTAGGAATTTTTGACACTTTTGAATAATCGTGTTTTTAAGCCATATTTTGGTGTAACACAGGGGCTTAAGCGCACGTTGTAAAGTGTAAGCAAGAGCCAAAGAGCTTTTCCACAGCTCACCCTTTTAGGGGGCTTGTTGCTTGTAGCTTGATGTACTAGAATTGCTCTAAGTCCCTGTAAAGGGATTTATCTTCTGCGCTATATGGCGCGAGGATTCTAGCAGTTTAAACCATAGGATGGCAGGTCGGTTGATCTACAAAGGTCCGCCTGTCGGGCTTTAAGTAGCGGCTTGTCCCGCTTGCAAGCGGAAATTAAAAACCGCAAAAGTCCACGACTGCCTAGCGCAAGTTGTGGCACAAAAAACTGCTAGGGGATTTTCCAAACATTGTCTTTGGTCGATGGCATGTTCTTGGAGTAAAAGATCCTGAGAAAATTTTAGCGCAAGCTAAAAAGTAAAAATACAAATTAAAATAAATGAGAAAATTAGGAACAATAGGCATATCAATTGCTACCGTTCTGTCTCTAGCTGGTGCAGGTGTTTTAGCTCCTGTTGCTGGCGCTGTTACTATTGCTGAATTACAGGCACAAATTGCCACACTTACAGCACAATTGGCAGCTTTGACAGGTGGTACTAGCACAACTGCTTGCTATGCCTTTAATGTGGACCTCACAGTAGGTTCAACGGGTCCAGACGTAACCACCTTGCAGAATTATCTTCAAGGCACTGGACACTTCACCTTTGCAGGTGGAGCCACTGGTTACTTCGGTCCGATCACTCAGACCGCTGTAGCTGCTTGGCAGGCTGCCAATGGTATAGCCCCAGCAGTTGGATACTTCGGTCCAATTTCAAGAGCCAAGTACAACACATTGTGTAGCAGTACACCCGCTACACCAGAAACACCTGGAACATCTAGTGGTTTAGAAGGTGGTTCTGGTTCAGCTGATTACAAGTTGCTCTCTACTTGGTCCGGCGAAGAGGTTGGCGAAGGCGCTGATGACGTAGAGGTTTCCGGTCTTGAAGTAGAGGCCATCGACTCTGATTTAGAGCTCAAAGCTGTTAGGGTCAACTTTGACCAAGGAACAGCCGACAACGACTTCGAGGAATACGCTGACGAGGTCTCTATCTGGCTTGATGGAGAAGAGTTTGGTCGCGTAGACGCGGATGACTTTAATGACGACAATGCTTTCCAGTCCACGATTGCCTTGGATAGCGGCGCAGTTGTTGAAGAAGGTGAAAAAGGAGAATTAGTAGTAGCTGTTTCAGGTGCTAGGAACATCGATTCAAACGATGTAACCGAAACCTGGACAGTTGATTTCACCCAAGTTCGTTACATGGACGCTGCTGGTTCTTCAGTTTCTGAAGACCCAGGCACAGGTACTCGAACCTTCTCGTTCGAGACATTTGCTACAGCGAGTAGCTTGGAACTCCATATTACGTTGGCTGACAATGATGCCGTTAACAAGGCACACTTAGTTGACGTGCACGCCACGGAGAACACTCGAGTAACCATCCTTGACTTCGAGTTGGAGAACAAGGGAGACACAGACCTTGAATACAATGAGTTTGGCGTCAACCTTGACGTGACGGGTAGTGCTGACGTTGACGATTTCATCGCTGGTGGTACTTCACCGCAGATCTACCTCGTCCTTGACGGGGAAGATTATGGTACGGCTTCTTACCAGGATGATGCTGATGATATCAGTGTAGGTACCGACGAGGATATCTTGTTTGATGATGTTAACTTCACTCACCCTGCTGGCGAGACCGTCAGTGGACAGATTGAGGTTACCATTAGAGGTCTGGATGAAGACCCTGATGTTGGTGACACAATCCAAGCTACGCTTGGAGAGACCGAAACTGACCAAACCGCTCTCGTTGATGTAAGAGACGAATCTAACACTCAGTTGGCTGATGCCCAGATAACCGGTTCGGCAGCTGGTGAAGCAAACGAGATTCGTGATGTAGGATTTGACATAGCGCTTGTAGGGACTCCGACAGCTGTAAAGACCGCTGGAAACGCCTCTACGGGAACTAGCGATTCTGCTGAATACACCATTACATTTGATGTAACTGCGTGGGGCGGAAGTATCTTCATCGATGCTACGAGCCCAACTCGTGCAGGAACGACAGAGTCCAATGTTACTACGTCTGTCAGCACAGGTACGCTGACAACTGACATTAGGACCGATAGTGGTGCGAGTGAAAGTGCAAGCGCATTTACAGTACTGGAGGGTCAAACCGAAAGGTTCAGCGTCATTGGCCGTGTTGGCGATGGTGACGACGACCTTGCGGATGGATACCTAGACATGTCGTTGAGCAGTCTAAGGTATAACCTGACAGATGCTACAGGTACTCTTACGTACACCCTCAACCTTGGAGAGTTTAGAACTCCTGCGGTTTTCTTGGACGACCAGGAATAGTGAATTCCTAAGTTATCTAGTAAATCCACATTTAGAGAATTTTCTCTAGATGGGTTGGCAGAAAGCCGCCGAAAGGCGGCTTTCTATGTTTTCTATCAAGGCGAAAATTAGCTGTTATTTGTAAATATAAATTCTAGCTATAATTGGATTAGAAATGGTGACAGATTCTTTTTATAGAAAAACTATAATTTGGTCTCTTTTAGGACTGGCATTTGTGCCCGTGGTGATTACTTCTAATACTTTGGTTTCTTTGATTATTGCTAAAGTGGCTTTCACCAGGTTTTTAATCGCCTTAGCTTTGGTTTTTTTAGCTATGTTTCTTTTTAAGAAAAAAGATTTTGTTGATTTTTTGAACTGGAGTTTTCTTAAAAGTCCGATTTTTATATCCCTCTCTTTTTTTACAATTTTAGCTGGAATCAGCACCTTCTTGGCAGGCAATCCTTATAGGTCGTTCTTTGGGACCATTTTAAGAGGAGAAGGGTATGTGCATCTTCTCTACATGTTCACTTTCTTTGCATTGACATCTCTAGTTTTTAGAAGGAAACAGTGGCTTCAGTTTTTCAAAGCAAGCATTGTTACGGGGGCGATGGTATCGGCGGACACGATTTTGTCGTATATACAAACCGGAGAGAGGGCAGAGGGGATCTTTCTTAGGAACCCCACGTTTATTTCGGCTTATCTATTGTTTGCAATCTTTAGCGCTCTTATTGTTTTGGTCTATGAAAATAGGCGAAGTTGGAAGAAGTTCTCTTATGCCGTTCTAGGCCTTTCTGTAATTGGTCTGGCGGTTTCTAACACAAGAAGCATTATTTTAGGATTAATAGTAGCCCTACTAACTACGGCTTTTTATCTAGCCGTTAAGGCGGGTGGAGCTAGGGTCAAACTATTAGGCAAACACATCAGTATTCGCAACTTGGTCATTCAACTCTTTATACTCTTAGCCCTCTTCGGGGTTATTTTCATCTTTACATTGAATAATTCTATTTGGGAGAGAGTTCCCGGGTTGAATAGATTCTCTGAGCTCTCAACACAAACTCAAACAATCCAATCCAGATTTGTAGCGGCTAAGATTAGTTTGGCTTCGATTAATCCGACCAGTGTTGGTTTTGATAGGTTTTTATTTGGTTGGGGGCCGGATAGCTATAATGTAGCTTTTAATAAATACTTCGACCCAAAGATTCAAAGATATGAGACAAAATTGTTTGATCGGGCACATAACCAAGTTATGGACGTGCTTGTGATGAACGGTCTGTTGGGGTTGGTGGCGTACCTATCTATTTGGTTTTTCGCCTTCAGGGCTACCCTAACGGCCTCTTTGAGCAATGAAGACAAGGGTAAAGAATTATTATTAAAATCCTCAATGATATTCTTTGCCGTAGCTTATTTTGTTCACAACCTGGCCTTTTTTGACCAAATATCTACATATGTTCCCGTATTTGTTTTCTGGGGGTTCTCTTCTTACGTTTTGCAGAGAGAAAAATCTAAACCCAGCTACGAATTCATCAAGACCCCTAAATGGATAGCAGTAATTTTGGGGTTGTTCTTGCTGGCGTCTTTTTATGTAACCGCATTTATTCCGTATAGACAGACAAGCAAGCTTACAGAAGGCCTAAGGAAACAAAACCCGACATTTATAATGGAGCACATGGACGAAATATCCAGCCCTCTCAATTATGCTCAGGCCGAAATCAGAAAAAAGCTTGTTTTATCACTCGCAGATATAATTAACGACCCGAGAGCTAAACCGCTGATTAATAAATCTTGGGCCTTAATGGAAGAAATAATTTCTCTAGAGCCCCAAGAGCCGAGAAATATGGAGGTTTTAGCGCTCTCATATCAAACTTACGGAGAGAATAGCGGATCACCCGAGCTTATAAAGCGGGCGGAAGAACTATTCAGACAGGAGCTGGAACTTATCCCGGGAAGGCAGGAAACGCTTTTCTTGCTAGCCAAAAACTTAATAACCCAAGGCAGGTTAGAGGAGGCGCTTGGTGTAGCAGATGATATTTTGGCGACAGATTCCAGTTCGGCGAATGCTAATCTTTATTATTCAATGATAATGGCTCCATTAGATTGGAGTGGTGCGCATGGAATAGACGAACTTATGAAAGATTTATTCTACGAAAATAGGAAAGCTTTTAACGTCTATATAGAAATAAGTGAGCAGGAGATTACTTATTACCGAAACATGCACAGGCTCTATCTAGTCCATTATGCTCGCCAGCGCGACGGAGGAGCCTTCAGAAGCGTGCTCTCAAGGGCCATTAGGATGGAAGATATCCTCCAGTCAATTCAGACGGAGCAGATTCCTAACGGGTTTATGGATGAGCCGATGGGAAGCATGAAACAGGTGCTTGAACAGGCCCTAAACTTATTTGATCAGTTTGGATGGGAGGGCGTGAGTTTTTAGATTCTTTAGCTGGTTTTTTGGCATGTTATCCTACAGAATAGGACAAAATATAATAATTAGTAATTGCTCTTAAGAAATGGAAAAAACATTTAGTGTACAAAATTTAATCAAGTTTTCATTTATACTCTTAGCTTTTACTCCTTTTGCCATTACCCATGGAACTCTTTTCCCATTTATGTTTGGCAAAGCGGTCTTTATACGATTTATGATAGGTGTTTCGGGCGTGCTGTTTGCTATAGGAATTCTAAACAAAAAGAACCCTATTCACCTTAAATTAGGCAGATTATTTAATCCCCTGATGATTGCCTATGCGGTTTTCATGCTTTTGGTCTTGGCTAGCACCGTTCTATCCGTTAATCCCTATAGGTCTTTCTGGGGCAACGTAGAGCGTTCGGAAGGGTTTTTGATACTAATCTATATGCTTCTATCTTTTCTTGGCACTTTGCTCTTCTTTAATAAGAAGGACTGGCTAAACTTTTTCAAGGTGAATCTCCTTGTAGGAGGCGTGATAGCCATAAACGTGTTTATAGAATGGCTTGGGGGAGCTCACCGCCCAGATGGAGCCTTCTTAGACAATTCGGCGGTGACCGCCGCCTATGCCCTCTTCACCCTCTTTTTTGCCTTAATAGTCGGCATCTTAGATAAAAACAAAATATGGCGTTATCTAAGTGGAGGGATTGCCATAACTGCCGTGGTCACTATTGTTGCAACGGGGACTCGAGGAGTGATGGTGGGATTGGTAGCGGCCATACTCGTCACGCTTTTACGTTTGGTGTTGACTAAAGAACCATACGTTAAACTGCACCTATTCAAAAAATCCATCAATACTAGAAAACTATCAGCCGGACTACTTTTATTAATTGCCGTCTTCTCAATTGTATTTATCTTTACTAGAAGCAACTCTATTTGGCAGGGAGTTCCCGGCTTAAATAGGTTAGCCGAAATCTCTAGCACAGACCCAGCTACCCAAGCGCGCCTAATCAACATAGGCATAAGCTTAAATGCCATTAACCCAGCCAATGTGGGAGCCACAAGGAGTTTATTTGGCTGGGGTCTGGAGGGTTATGTCAATGCTCACAACCAGTTTTACAACCCAAGCATCCAGAAATTTGAAACCCCTTGGTTTGATCGAGCCCACAACAAGATATTGGACGTGTTGGTTATGAATGGGGTGCTTGGTTTAATGGCATATCTTTTTATGTGGGGCGTTCTCTTCCGGAAATCCTTTAGTGTCAAACCTGAGGAAGAGTATGGGCAATCAAACAAGGAATTTTGGACTTCTTTAACAATCGGAGGAATTGTTACGGCTTATTTTGTGCAGAGCCTGTTCTTCTTTGATTCAATTGCTATCTATATACCACTCTTTAGCTTGCTCTCTTTTAGCGCATACACCTATTACGTGAAGAACAGAGAGCCCCAAAATGAAGATGTTGAGATTAGTAGATTCTCTACATCCGTAAAATTGGGTTCAGCAACGTTGGGGGTGCTATTAATCGTTTTGTTCATTTGGGCTTCTATTATTCCTACATATCAGATGAGGACGATGTTTGGTGAATTGAAACGGGAGCATCTTGATGCGGATGATGTTCGCAGAGTAACCGCACCAGATAACTTTGTTCAGGCGGAGGTGAGATCAATCATGCTCTTTAGTGCCCTAGATAGGTTATCGAAAGAAAATCTGACAGATATTCTTCCTCAAATGCTGAAATTAGGGGAAGAGGCGTTGGAGAAAACCGACAACAGGGCTCGCAGAGAGCATGAAATGGGGGTTATCTACAACGATGCCTTTAAGGCCTTTGAAAAAAATGAGTATTTAGTACTAGGAGAAGAACATTTAAGAAAATCAATGGATTTAGTTCGTGGGAGGCAAACCACAGCTTTTATGTTGGCGGAGAACTTAACGCTTCAGGGTAGATTTGATGAAGTAAAAGAGGTGATGGACGCCGCTAGGGCAGCCGAACCGGAGGGTGCCAATATAGATATATTTTATCTTAGCTACCTGGCGCCAAGTGACCTGAACGGAAGCAACGGGACGATAGAAAAACTAAAGAAGATTTATATAGGAGGAGATAGTATTGAGAAGAATCGTATTATAAACGATGCAGAGATTCTCTATCTGAGAGAAAGCTATAGCAACCATCTTCACTATGCACACCACATAAGAGACGAAGCTCTTTTCCGAAGATTTATATTACGAACAATCGAGATAGAAAAAGCTCTAAAAGAGATTATAAATTTTCAAGCCGAAAACGGGCTTATTAAGAGGTCAGTGGATACAAGGGAGACGACATTTACGCAGGCATTAAGTGTTTTGAATCAATATGGTTTAGATGCGATAAATTTGAAGTAATTAGTTGCTTGAACTTTTAATAATTATGATTCACGAACAGCAAACTTCTTTATCTTTAGTATGACAAAGACACTAAGCATAACAAAATTGGCAAAGCTGTTACTTATATCACTAGCATTGACTCCTCTTATAGTCACTCAAAATACGCTTTTTCCTTTTATATTCGGAAAAACATTATATTTGAGATTAATAGTTGCTTTGTTCTGGATGATTTTAACTTTTCTTGTATTTAGCAAGAAAGGAAAAAACTTTTTAGAAAAAATTAACTTCGGATTATTTAAAGATTATATTTTTCTAAGCGTTTTTGCTTATATCGGACTAGCTTTTGTAAGCACCTTGACGGCTCCAAATATAACCAGGGCTATTTTTGGCACAATAGAAAGGGGCGAAGGGTATACGAACCTAGTGGTTTTATTAGCCCTATTAATTGGAACCTTATTAGTTTTTGAAAAAAAGGATTGGCTTATTTTTATGGCTTTGTCTGTATTTACTGGATTGCTGGTAGCTCTAGACGCCGTAACAATGTTTATTGTTACGGGTTGGCGTCCGAACGGTTCTTTCGTTGGAAACCCCGCCTTTATAGCTACGTATCTTATATTTGTGATTTTTGCGGGGCTTGTGATCCTTGCTTATGAAGATAGGCGCTATTGGCGCTACGCCGTCTATCTAACAATGCTTTTTGTCATTGCTGGTTTGGCGGTTGCCAATACTAGAGGATCTTTTGTGGGCATATTCGCTGGCATAATCGTTGCTTCTATATACCTTGCGAAAAGGGCCGGGAAAGTTAAGTTTCGAGGCGTTAGAATGCGTAACCTATCAATTGAAATACTTATTCTAACAGCTATTTTTATATCCATTTTCGGACTTACTCTCAGAAGCCCTGTTTGGGATAGGGTGCCTGGATTTGATAGGTTGTCGGAGATATCTTTTGAGGATAGCACTGTTCAATCTCGCCTTATATCTGCCAAGATTAGTTTAAATTCAATCAGGCCTAGTAATGAAGGATGGGGTAGGACATTTTTTGGTTGGGGTCCAGATAATTTCAATATAGCTTTCAACAAATATTTTGATCCATCTTTTCAGAAATATGAAACTCTTTGGTTTGACAGAGCTCACAACAGATTAATTGACGTGATAACCATGCACGGCTTGTTTGGTTTAGTCGCTTTTATGAGTATATGGTTTTTCGTTTTTCGTTCTGCATTTAAGAAAATTCAAGAGAACGATGAAAAACTGGTTGCGCGAAAAATACTAATCAATACAGCGGTTTTGTTTTTTGCTACTGCCTATTTTGTCCAAAATTTATTTCTATTTGATCAAGTATCTACGTTCGTGCCTCTATTTATGTTCTTGGGTTTTGTTATCTATTTGAATAAATCTGATAAACCCACAATGTTCGATTCGCCTAGACGTATTTTGCTAATAAAATATTTATTTGCCTCTTTCGCATTATTGTTTATAACTTTCTTTATCTATAACAGCGCTATTCCAGCTTTCCAGATGAAGGTGTTTATTCAGCACTTGCTAGCTAAAGATCTGACAGGAGTTACGGTGGATATAGATAGAATAACCCTACCTTATAATTATGCTCAAGCGGAAATTAGATCAAAGGTATTTTCTTTTGCCACTGCCAATCTCAACAATCCCAAGGCCTCTCTCCTTATAAACAAATCCATTAAACTAATGGAAGAAGTTATATTAAATGAGCCAGCAGAGCCACGACACTTATTGGAGATGAGTTATTTTTACGAGAGCGTTGGCGACTTACAAAACAGGTTAGATTATATCAAGGTCGGAGAAGAAAAATTGCGTACAGCCATTGATTTAGCCCCGGGTAGGCAAGATTTATACTATAATCTCGCCCAAAATTTAATTAGTCAGGGCAAATTAGATGAAGTCAAAAAGACAACCAGAGAATTAATTGCCCTAGAACCCAACTCTATGGTGGGCGGGCTTTATGAAACAGCTCTTTTAGGTCCAATAGATTGGAATGGCGAATATCAAACAAATGAAAAGATAGAAAAACTTTTTTTGGAAAACGAGATTCCTTTTAGAGGAAAATATTTAATTTTTTACAGGAAAATTGGAGAAAGATACCTCAAATACTTTTATAAAGAAAAAAACTTAATTGATTTCCGCAAGACATTAGTGCGCGCAATCAAAATAGAAGAGCTTTTATTAGATATTCAATCAAAGCAGTTTGAGGATAGATTAATTCTAGAGATTCAGGACTCGGACGTAGATAATCTAAAAAATGGTCTAATTAAATTTGATGAGTTTGGCTTTTCTGGAATTAACCTCTAACCTTAGAAAGCTCAAAGAAAGAAACAAAAGAATGAGTTCATTTTGGAAAACGCGAATAGCAACTTTGGTTTGGGGGTTTATTGTCAGTATTATCTTTACGGGAAAATTAATAGTTGCCGTGCCTATGTTTACGGTGATGGTAATAGGCAACACTATTTTGATGAAAATATTTATAAAAGAGTCGGACACAAAGTCCTTGAAAAAGAACATTGAATAATATAAATAAATAGATACACACTATGAATTCAAATGAAAAAACAGCAGTTGTGGCTGGGGCGGGTGGATTTATAGGTTCACACTTAGTCAAGCGCTTGAAAAACGATGGTTATTGGGTGCGAGGCGTTGATCTGAAATATCCAGAGTTTTCGAAAACCGTTGCAGACGATTTTATTATCGGAGACCTTAGGGATCCGGCCGTTTGGAACGCTGTTTTAGACAGACCATTTGACGAGGTTTACCAGCTGGCAGCCGATATGGGTGGGGCGGGCTATGTTTTTACGGGGGATAACGATGCGAATATAATGCACAACTCCGCTCTTATAAACTTAAACCTTCTTACTTTGGCGCAAGAACGTAAGGTGGGCAGAATCTTTTATTCTTCGTCTGCATGCATTTACCCAAAATACAATCAAGAAAACGCAGAAACCCCGCACACGGCTGAGCATACCGCCTATCCTGCCTATCCAGATAGTGAATATGGTTGGGAAAAGCTTTTTAGTGAGAGAATGTACTTATCTTTTAATCGTAATTATGGATTAGATGTTAGAATTGCAAGATTTCACAATATTTTTGGTCCGGATGGAGCTTGGAGGGGGGGGAGAGATAAGGCGCCAGCCGCAATTTGTAGAAAAATTGCTGAAGTAGAAGATGGTGACGAAATAGAAATTTGGGGAGACGGTGGACAGACCCGCTCTTTTCTATATATAGACGAATGTTTAGATGGGATTGGCAAATTAATGAAACATCCGAATTTCAGTGGGCCCGTTAATATCGGTTCTGAAGAAATGGTGAGCATCAATCAATTAGCTGATATGGTTGCAGAGATTGCTGGTAAAAAGATAAAAAAGAAACACATAGAGGGCCCCTTAGGTGTGCGTGGTAGAAATTCTCACAATGACCTTATTAAACATCATTTGAATTGGGCTCCATCTAAACCATTACGCGAAGGACTCGAAGAGACTTATAGGTGGATAGAAAAACAAGTCAAAGATGCACGCGAGAAAGAGGGCAAAGAATATAAATCTTAATGAAAATTCTATTTACGGGACTAGAGAATGAGCGTTATCGTCCCGAACTTGGCAAAACCAATGAGCACAACAACTTTTATTTATTATTAAAAAGTAATCCGAAGAACGAAGTTATATATATTCCATTTGATAGGGCACTTAAAGTAGGTAAGCGAGCTTATAATCAAGAGCTTTTAGATACGGTAAGGAGTGAAAAACCCGACCTTTTTTGGGCTTTTATGTATACGGATGAATTAGAACCCGAAACGCTCGACGAAATTAAGAAACTAACCACAAGTGTCGCTTGGTTCTCTGATGACCATTGGCGATTGGATAATTATTCTAGATTCTGGGCACCACATTTTACAAAAGTAATTACCACTTGGTCTAAGGCAAAAAAACGTTACGCAAAATATGGCATTACGAACGTGATTCGCTCTCAATGGGGTTTTAATCCGGGACTTTATAAGTCAGTTGTTGTTCCAAATCATAACATAGGAGTTTCTTTCGTAGGCATGCAAACGTCTCATAGAAAAAAAATAATTGATAAATTGCGGAAGGCAGATATTAATGTATTTGTGCGTGGCTATAAATGGTCTGAAGGAAGGGCAAGTTTTACTGAGATGCTTGATATATTTTCTCGTAGCAAGATTAATCTGAACTTAAACCCACCTATGTCTGCACTAGCCCTTAAGCCATTCGCTCAAATCTTTTTCAGAAGACGTAGAAATTTGATCGTACCAGATTTTTTGCATATCTATCCGAACATACGTTCCTATTTCCAGAAAAAAATTCCGCAAATTAAAGCACGACCGTTTGAAATCACCGGTTCGGGTGGATTTTGTATTACGGGCGATGCCGACGATATGGAAAGTTATTTTGAGCCAGACAAAGAAATAGTCATTTATAAAGACACGAAAGATCTAATCAAGAAGATTAAATATTATTTAGAGCACGAAGAAGAGAGAAGGGCAATTGCAAAAGCAGGATATGAGCGCGCATTAAAAGAGCACACATATCAAGCACGACTCGAAAAGATATTTGAGGAACTCGGTTTAAAATAATGAAGTTAATTCCAGAGAAACTTTATAAAAAGATTGTTACGCTTGTTCCCCTTCCATGTGTTGATCTTATAGTCGTTTACAATGGAAAGTTTCTTTTAGGGAAACGTAGAATTGAACCAGAGGCGGGGAAATGGTGGCCACCCGGAGGAAGGGTTTTAATCGGGGAAAAACTCTTAGATGCTACCGAGAGAAAGCTTAAAGACGACCTAGGCCTTAGGACAGGATATCGTGAGCCCAAGTTTTTATTAACGGAAGAAACTATCTTCAAGAATTCTAAAGGAGGATATGTGAGACACACGGTTAATGCGGCCTACTTAGTAAAGCTGATCAAAAAACCAGACATGAATTTTGAAAAATCTGGTATATCCGACTTTTCCGAAATTAAGTGGTTTGAAAAGATAAACAAAAATTGGCACCCCTACGTTAGGCATTGTTTAGAAAAAGCGGGGTTTATACCCCCACACCTAAAAAATAGGTGTGACCTGCTGGAGCAAGGAGGGTTTAAATAAATAAACCGTAGAGTTAAAGAAAGCCCCAAAGTATTGACGTCAAAAGGGTTAATTTGTAACTTAATGACTGTATGAAGAAAACAACCGAAAACTATCTACGCAACCACGTTGATGTTATGACTAAGGTTGTAGATGTTCACGCAGATACTATTGTTGAAATAGCTAATGCCGTTATCGATTGCTATAAAAACAATGGCCAGTTGGTTCTGTTTGGAAATGGAGGTTCAGCAGCTGATGCTCAACATATCGCTGGAGAACTGATTGGTAGATACACAATGGAAAGAAAAAGCTTGCCCGCGGTTGCATTGAATACAAACGTATCAATTATGACAGCGCTTTCAAACGACTATTATTATCATTCTCTTTTTGAGAGACAAGTAGAAGGGGTTGTTCGTCCCGGTGATGTTGTAATTGGGATTAGCACAAGTGGTAACGCAGGAAATGTTATTCGAGGCATTCTTAAAGCAAGAGAGATGGGTGCAAAAACAATTGGATTTACTGGTGAGAGTGGAGGAGAATTAAAAGATAAAGTAGATATCTTATTAAATATCCCCTCGAATGTTACGGGACACATTCAAGAAGCGCACATTGCTGTTGGACATATTATGTGCGAACTCGTAGAGATAGGCCTTTTTAAGCCTACAATTTTTGAATAGATATGAAAGTGGAAAAAACGTCTCTCGAGGGAGTATTGCTTGTTAAACCTGAACTAGTCATTGATGGTAGAGGTGAGTTTTTTGAGGATCTGCGTGGGTCTTTTTTTGAGACCTATAACGAGTCAAAGTATAAAGACCACGATATTAAAATCCATTTTGTTGAAGACGACATTTCCGTTTCTAAGAAGAATGTGCTCCGCGGTATCCATGGAGACGATAAAACATGGAAGTTAGTTTCATGTGTTCACGGAAAAGTTTTCTTTGTGGTGGTTAACTGTAACAAAGAGTCCTCTGGGTTTGGAAGATGGGAATCATTTGACTTGAATGAAGAAAATCGCTGGAAAATTTTAGTACCGCCGATGTATGGCAATGGATATCTAGCCCTAACCGATAAGGTTATCTTCCAATACAAACAATCTTCACACTACAATCCTGATGGACAATTTAGGTATAAGTGGGACGACCCCGAGTTTGGCATCGATTGGCCGGTAGAAAATCCGATTTTATCTTCGCGTGACGCTGATGAGAAATACATAAACACAGAGTGAAAATATTATTAGTCAATTATAAGTACGAATACGATAGGGGCTGGAATAATCTAGGGAGACGTTCTACGAGCTACTATTTGGAATATCTACCTCTTAAAGCTGTTGCGGAAGAGCATGGGCACTCGGCAGACATCTTTTATATCGACGAAGCCATTATGACTAAGGGGATTGAGGGAGCCCGAAAAATGTTTTGGGAATACATTATGACTAAAAAACCAGATGTATGTCTAGCGGGGTTCAATGAATATGATCTTGGTAAAAAAGTTTATTGTAGGGTAAAAAACGAGACCTCCACAGAACTTGTTTATATTGGGGACGACGATACTTGGCGTTGGGAGCGAGTAAGTCGCCATTTTGCAGATTGTTTTAATTGGATTCTCACTTATGATGGTCGGGCGATAAAGAAGTATAAAAGCATTGGATGCAAGAACATCATTCATCATCAGCCCGGTGTAGATTTAGAAACGTATCACAAGTTGGAGAATGCCAAAAAAGATATCGATGTCAGTTTTGTTGGCCTTTGGTCTAAACCAAGAGAACAACTCATCCATTATCTGCGAAAACAGGGTATCGATGTGTTTGTTCGCGGTGTGGGTTGGCCCGAGGGACCAGTTAGCCAAGAAGAGCTAATCAGGATTATTAATCGAAGCAAGATAGCCCTTTCTTTAAATACGCCGGCGTTTTATTTCGGTTGGCGTCCGATAGTGCGCTTATTTTTCCGTAGGGCATATTTTGGGGAGGGAGGCCTACCCATCAAGCTGGATATTCACAATTTCTTTGACAACATACGTTCGTGGTTCATGAAAAGAAATGCCCAGGTTAAATCGCGCCATTTTGAAGTACCGGCGTGTGGAACATTGGAGATGACTCAAGATGCAGATGATATGAGAGATTATTACAAACTAAGGGAAGAGATTGTTGTGTACGAGAATAAAGAGGACTTAGTAGAAAAAATCAAATATTATTTAATGCACGACGAAGAACGTGAAGCAATTGCCAAGGCTGGATACGAGCGCACTATACGCGAACATTCTACCAAACAGCGCTTTGAGGATATCTTTAAGATGATGGGCAAGCCGCTATAACTAACAGATTATCATTTGTTCTCATGAGGACATATAAAAGATTTAAATCAATAATTGAAGAAGGGGGGGGCAGGCTTTTGGTAAGAAAGATTTGGATGCGTGCGACCGCACGATATGATACTAATTATTTTTTTCATGAATTGCCCCACGGTGTGCCACCGGGTGAGCTGGAGGAGATTAGCATTTTAGTGGGCGACGGCGATGAGGCAATAGCCGAAAGAATCATAGCCGCATTTCATCGAGCGATTGCAGATGAAGAGGGTGCTAGTAAGAGTTATATTGATGCTTGGGATAATAATCACGAAGTCTATTACGGGGAGCTTCTAGACCTTTTGCATTCTAGAGATTCTTTAGGTCTTGCTTATTATTTTGCAAACATGCATCGTCGGAAATCAACCTATGGGATTTCGGGGAGCGTTGTAGAGAATAGAAGGCTGAAGAGGAGCTCTTTTTTAAGGGATAAAGAACTCACATGGATGAAAGACATCTTGGTTTCCTTGGCTGAGTCGCTTGGGATTCTGCCTTTTGAGGCGGTTGTGCCCTATGTTGAAAAAAAGAACATGTATATAGATTCGGATATGCTTGCCGAGAAGATTAGTAAATATATGGGTATAGAAATTTTTCTCCCCCCCGTTGAAGGGGGATTATTTAAATTGAAATTTAGAGAGGGATTCTTGGATTACAGGGATATGTGGTCGTTATATGCCGCTTGGAGAATCAACAAAAATATTGAAGAGGGTATCTCGATTGCTGAGATAGGAGGTGGTCTCGGGAAGGTTGCGATTTATACATCAAGATTTGGATTTAAAGATTATTCTTTGTTTGATCTTCCGATTATGAACGCCATGACTGCATGGCATCTCATTAAGTCGTTGCCTGGACAAGCCATTACCTTATATGGAGAGCCTAATCGGGAGGATGTGATTCGTGTTTTACCATACTGGCTGTTTCCGCAGAAGAAATACGGATTGGTTTTGAACCAAGACTCTTTTCCCGAAATAGAAAGAGGTGTGATTGAGCGATATTTAAGAGATATAAGGAAAGCTACAAAGTATTTCCTGAGCATTAATAATGAGCACCAAGCACCACTTTTCCCGGGATCGGAAGGTCGAAACTTGGTAGTGCCCGAAGTGATAGAAAAGGTGGGCGGATTTAAGAGGGTGTATCGCTTTCCGTTTTGGTTGCGAAAAGGATATGTAGAAGAGCTCTATGAGATTTCTCCTCAGTCGAGTTAAAATACAGGACAAGATGAACTACAAGAACATCGTTTGTGACCCAAAGAGGTTGATTAAGAATTGTCGAGTATGTGACTCAGAGAATCTCGAACTTGCTATCGATCTGGGTTTTCAGCCTTGGGGTAATCATTTTCTCAAAAAAGAAGAAGTCGGCAAAGAGCCCTTCTATCCTCTACGTGTTGTTTTTTGTATGGACTGCAAGACCCCACAGTTGGACTATACCGTTCCTAAAGAGACAATGTTCGCCGAACATACTTATTTATCGGGAGTTACAAAAACATTGAGCGACCACTTTAAGTCAGTTGCAGAAGAGGTCGATAGGAGATTCTTTAACGGAATTAAGAATAAATCGGTGTTGGATCTTGGTTCTAATGACGGCACCCAACTCAAGCATTTTAAGAACCTTGGCTACGACGTGCTCGGAGTAGAATCAGCTACGGTGCCGGCACAAATTGCCAATGATGCTGGTATTCCCACCGTGCATGCTTTTTTTAACCTCGAATCTGCTAAAAACTTAGGAAAGAAATTCGACGTCGTTAACGCTGCCGGATTTTTCTTCCATCTTGAAGAATTGCATTCCGTGTGCGAAGGGATAAAAGAAGTTTTGGCAAAAGATGGAGTATTCGTCATTCAATTTCTATATATGAAGCGAATTGTGGAAAATTTGGCTTTTGACCAGATTTATCACGAGCACCTACTCTATTACAACCTAAAGAACGTAGAAACACTTCTGAATCGTCATGGCCTTTCTACGTTTGACGCCTATTTAACGCCAGCTCATGGAGGTTCAATGGTGGCGTATGTAACACATAGGGACGCAAAAACGCCCTCGGAACAACTCAAAGCTTACGTTGAGCAGGAGAAAAGAGATAAGAGCAACGAATACGAAACATATTTGGGGTTTGCGAAAAGACTTGAAACGATGAAGCAGGAAAATATTGCATATCTTGAGCAAAAGAAAGCAGAAGGCAAGAAGATCTACGGCATGGGTGCTCCGGTGAAAGGCAATACGTTAATGAATTATTTTGGAGTCGACTCGAAATATCTTGATTATCTTGTAGAAAAGAACGAATCACGTCGTGGGCTCTATTCGCCTGGGTCGCACCTAGAGATTCTGATTGAAAAAGAATTAAAAGAATTACCAGACGTCTATTACGTGCTTGCCTGGAATTTCAAAAAGGAAATTTTAGCCAATAATCAAGAGCTAATTAAGGATGGAGTGGAATTTTATTTTCCCATTAATCCCAAGGAAGTGTAGAATAGATTTGCTATGAAAATTTTGGTTACAGGAGGCGCTGGATATATTGGTTCTGTATTGGTTCCCAAGCTTTTAGAATTAGGTCACGAAGTAACCGTCATAGATAGCTTCATGTTCGGTCAGCGATCGCTCTTTGATGTGATGTATAATAGAAACCTTAACTTACTTAAAGGAGATGTTCGTGATGAAGATTTGATGAGTGAACATATGAAGGATAAAGATTTTATAATTCCCTTGGCCGCACTTGTTGGTGCGCCTCTTTGTGACAAGAGTCCCGAGGAGGCAAAGGGAGTGAATCTCGATGCTATCGAACTAATTATTAAGCTTCGCGACAAAGATACTCAGAAGATAATATTTCCAAACACCAATAGCGGTTATGGCTATATGGAAGAGGGAACAAGCTTCTGTGACGAGCAGAGCCCTCTTCACCCAGTTTCTCTCTATGGAAAACTTAAGGTTGATGCAGAGAAAGCACTTTTAGATGATGGAGAGGCGATAACCTTACGCCTTGCTACGGTTTTTGGCATCAGTCCGAGGATGCGTCTTGACCTCCTGGTCAACGATTTTGTATTTACTGCGGTTAAAGAGAGGAGGATGAAAGTGTTTCAGCCCCACGCTAAGCGAAACTACATTCATGTTCGGGATGTTGTTAAGGCGTTTATTCACGCGATGAACAACTTTGAGAAGATGAAAAATGAGCCGTATAACGTTGGTTTATCAACCGCGAATTTAAGCAAGCAAGAACTCTGCGAGGAAATTAAAAAACAGATTTCGGAATTCGAATACGAGATTTCAGAAGGGGAAGATCCAGATAAGCGGGACTATATTGTTTCAAATGAGAAAATCGAGAAAACTGGATTTAAACCAGACCACTCTATCCAAGATGGAATTAGAGAACTTATTAAAGGTTATCAGGAGATTGATTCTAAAGAGGGGCTGTCTAATATTTAATTAAACAGTTTTTAAGAGGTGAAAATCGTCGATTTAATCGATGATTTTTAAATAAAAATGAATTTACTTGCTCATAGATACCCAAATTCGTAGTATATTTAAGCGATGAAGGCAAAAGCTAGGAAAAATTTGATTTTGGGAAGAGGGCTAATCGGTTCACATTTAGCCATTCTTTTAGAAGAAAAAGGAGAAAAAGTTTCTATTCTTTCTCGTGGAGATGACCATGATCTTAGGGAGGCCGAAAAATATATTGATAAGTTTGAGTGGGCAGACAGGGTCTGGTTCTTAGCTTGGGATGTTGGAGTTTGGAAAAAAGAAAATCTACCCGAGTATGAATCCGAAATTTTGAATTCTAATCTTCGGTTGTGTCAGTCGGTATTTGGAGTTTTACAGCAAACGAAAAAACCATTCCTTTTTGTTAGTTCCCAAGCGGCTCCATCTTCAAATATGACGACGTTGGGTGCAACTAAGCGTGTTGGTGAAATGTGGACATGGATTCTTGGGGGACATGTTGCTCGACTCTGGAATGTATATGGATGGGAACCAATTGGTGAAAAGAGCCACCTTATCCCCGATTTAATTTGGAAAGGCATAACAACAGGGACGATTGAACTTATGAGTAATGGCGAAGAGGAGCGTCAGTTTTTATATGTGAAGGACTGTGCCAAGGCACTCGTTCATCAGTTTGATATCGGTCAAAAACATGCGGATGTTACAAGCGACGAATGGGTCTCTGTTAAACACATTGCCAGCTTGATCGGAGAAAAATTGGACGCAGAGGTTGTGCTTGGATCTAACCCTGGCAAGTCCCCGATGTATTTTCCAGAAATACTTCTAAAATCATGGAAACCGGCATTTTCCTTAGAACAAGGTGTTGACGAGGTAATTAAAGAAGCGAAAATATGGCATCAGAAAAACCTCTAGTTTCTATTATCTGCGCCGTTCGTAATGATGCGCAATTCATTCATGAGACGCTGGAATCAGTGGTTAGCCAAACTTATCCAAATTGGGAATTAATCATTATGGATGGAGCATCAACTGATAAAACTTTAGATATATTAAATGAATATACATCAAAATATAAAAACATCACCGTTGTTTCTGAGCCTGATAAGGGACAGTGGCATGGGTTAGATAAAGCCCTCGCTCTTACTAAGGGAGAATATTTGTTTCAGCTTTGTGGTCAGGATGGATTTTTGGATAATGATTGGTTTGAGCGTTGCATCGAGGTTCTTAAAGAACATCCAGAGGTTTCTTTGGTTTGGGGAATTCCATTTAATATGAGCGAGGACGGCAAGTTATTGGGTCCGCACTATGCCTACGCGAAGTTTCTTAAAGATAAGCGATATAAAGAAAACACTAGACCTATTTCTACGGCTGTTTCAAAAGTGAGCTGGCATAGTATATCGGCGCCTCTTCATTTCTTACGAATAGTTCGTAAACTAACGCCTCGTCGGGTTGGAATGGTGTTTCGCAGTTTTTTCAAGCAAGACATCCCACAGAAAGAGAAGTGGTTTTATTATTGGTTAAAGACCGGCCGTGCCTTTCCTGAGCAAAATATGTGTGTGCGCAAAGACGTGTATGTAAGAAATACTACTAGATTTCCAAAAGAAACAATGACGAACTCTGCACTTTTGGATTTTACATTTAATTTCAACACGAGAGGTTACTTAGCTTATGGACTACCGCTCGCGGGTAATTTCAGTAGAATGCATATAGAGGGACAGGATTTGAGAAAGCTCGATACTGAGTTAACAGAAAGTTATAATAAAAAAGTTGCGGATTTCAGAAACAAACTTAAAGGTCAAAAAACTATTAAGTTTTTAGATCACAACGAAAAGATTGTGTTAGAAATAAAGACATGATTATTTCACGAACGCCATTTAGAATATCTTTCTTCGGAGGAGGGACTGATTATCCGGTTTGGTATAGGGAAAACGGAGGAGTTGTCCTTTCAACGACAATAGACAAATATTCCTATCTTAACTGTCGTTACCTTCCGCCATTTTTTGATAATAAATATAAAATTGTTTGGTCTAAAATAGAGGCGGTTAAAAATATTGATGAAATTGAGCATCCGGTTGTCCGCGAGGTTTTAAAATTTTTAAATATTTCTGATGGTATGGAGATTCACAATTCTGCAGATTTACCAGCTTGGTCCGGGATGGGCTCCAGCTCTTCTTTCGCAGTCGGCCTTCTAAATGCTCTACATACACTGAAAGGACATCTGCCTAGTAAAGAACAGCTTGCTTCGGAAGCTATTCACATAGAACGGAACGTTTTGAAAGAAGATGGGGGAATTCAGGATCAAATCGCCGTCGCCTTCGGCGGATTTAATAAAATTATCTTTGGTGGAGAAGAAGAATTCGAGGTGGTTCCACTAGCATTACAAAAACAAAGAATTGATGAGTTGCAAAGCCACCTTATGCTATTTTTTACCGGCACTACTAAGATGGGCCTTAAGGTAGCGGCCGAGCAAATAAAAAACACTCCCAAGAAAAGCACAGAACTTCAAAAAATGGCCAGTTTAGTTACTGATGCAGAAAAAATATTATTTAAGAACGATAGTATTGAAGATTTCGGACATCTTTTAGACGAGACATGGAAGCTCAAAAGAACATTAGCCGACCTTATCTCGAATTCGAAAATAGATGAGATCTATGATAAGGGTACTAAAGCCGGCGCGCTTGGAGGCAAACTGCTCGGTGCTGGTGGCAGAGGATTCATATTATTTTTTGTTAAACCAGAGCTCCAAGATAAAGTTAGAGAGGCCTTAAGCGATTTAGTTCATGTCCCGTTTAAGTTCGAGAGTTCTGGCAGTCAGATTATTCATTACCAACCGAAATAAGAGTTTTATAAAAAACTAAGTGGTTCAAAAAAAAGAAATAACCGTAGCAGTATCAGGTGGGTTTGACCCAATTCATGTTGGGCATATTCGTTTGTTCGAAGAGGCCAAAAAGCTTGGAAACAAATTGGTTGTAATTTTAAACAACGACAATTGGCTTATGAAGAAAAAGGGGTATGTCTTTATGCCGGAGAAAGAAAGGGTAGAAATTATAAAAGCGCTAAAATCTGTTGACGGGGTTGTCTTAACAGAGCATCCAAAGAATGCGGACTATGGGCATATAGGATTTACGTTAAGAAAAGTTAAGCCAGACATTTTTGTAAACGGTGGCGATAAAGGTATTACTAATGAATTTGAGATTGCGGCTTGTGAAGAAATAGGGTGCAAAATGGTGGCTGGCATTGGTGGCGATAAAGTGCAGTCAAGCTCATGGCTAATCGATAACTTCTTAAAAAATTATCAGGACAAGTTGGGTAAATGAATAAAGAAAATGGGGTGTGTACAATCTATTTGGTTCGACATGGAGAATCCGAAGCCAATGTCAATAAAATCGTTCAAGGGCACACGAACTCACCGTTAACTGAGAAAGGAGAAAGACAAGCGGAAGAAGTGGCCGATGTTTTTAAGGGTGTTAAATTTGATGCTATTTATTCTTCTGATTTAGATAGGACAAGGCGTACCGCGGAAATAATAAGGTTAAGTCGAGGTATAGAAATTAAGACGTCTCCATTCTTAAGAGAAAAATATTTTGGAATATTTGAAGGCAAGAATCATGGTGAATATATGGAGGTTCTAAAAGACGAGTTTGAGAAATTTGATAATCAATTAAGTACTGAAGAGAGGTGGGTGCATAAAGCGCATCCATCCATCGAATCCGACAAAGAACTACTTGATAGGTTCATTACTTACTTAAGAGAAGTAGCCACTAGCCATCTCGGGGAAAAAGTTTTAATAGTCGCTCATAGGTATGCTATAAGAATGTTTCTATTGCATCTCAGTTTGGGAAAGCATGAAAACTTGAGAGACGGGGCTCTTAGAACCGGAGGATATGCCGTGCTTGAATTTGACGGCAAAGATTTTGTAATTAAGGAAGTTGTCGGCGCAGAGAGATCCACGATTACACAGAGGTCTAAATTATGAGCTTGCCTGATTATCGTCGCTACGTAACACCTGCCATATTTGCTCTGACAATTTTTAGTCTTGTTTGGCGACAAGGTAAACCCTTCTTAACGAGTACGCTAAAACCATTCGAGGTTTTTTTAGTGGCCCTCTTTTTGCTTATATTATTTGAATTTATAATATCTGCGGAAAGTCGTTCCTTGTGGTATAGCTTAAAATCGACGAGGGTTCTTTATGGTATGCTCCTTGGTGCGTTATGCCTCTTTATGCTTATAGGAAGCATATCGGTGTTTTCTAAATGGTTATTATTTGCGCCACAAGTATATCTTGGATACGCCAACATCGCCCTTGCTATTCTGGTCTTTTTTATCTCAACGTATGTTGTTATTAGGCACGAGAGAGGTCTTCGTTGGGGGCTTTTGGCGATGCTGACCTCGCCGTTGTTATTTTTCGCTGCATTTGTTCCAAGGTGGGAGAGTTTCTTTATTGACAATGCACGACTTGTTGGGATGCAAGATGATCCCAATATCACAGCGAGCTTCATTGCTATTAGCCTTTTGATTGCCTCCGTTCTATATCTCTATAGGGAATCGCATTTACGGTGGCTTGGCGTTTTCCACATTGTTCTCGTGACGCCCCTTTTCTTATGGACAAATTCAAGAGGTAGTATTCTTGCCTTCGTCGCATCATTTATTCTTCTTTTAATCTTGTATTTATCTCAAGGATTTTCACGAGAAAGAACCAAAGCCATATTTATCCTTTTTTGCCTTTTTATCTTTTCGATCTCAATGGCATTTATTGTTTTGCCTAAAGATACTCAAATTTCTATATATGAAAGATCTATAAGACCGGTTCTATCCAATGAGAATTTACGCGAGATAGTCGTAAAAGATTGGATTTTAGAAGGGGATAATGAATTGTACGCCTCTTTTTATAAAGATACTCAAATAGATTCTTTTGATATCTCTCGCGGAGATTTATGGAGGCAGGGTTTAGACAATATAATAAAGTCTCCACTCGGATTTGGCCCGGCATACCAAAACTGGAACCCAATTCAGCACGGAAAAGGAGCACATAACTTTTGGCTCCAAGTCCCACTTACGGCTGGATGGGGAGGATTTCTTCTGTGGATTATATTTCTTGGTGTAGTTTCTCGGAATGCTATTAAGATATCAAAAAAGAAAGATTTTATTGGAATAACCCTATCAATAATTTTTTTATTTTTTCTGATTAGCGGAATATTTATTGATATACTAACTCTAAAGGGGCTGTGGTTTATTATGGGTATGATTGTAGGATATGCCACGCTTGAACTTAGTGGTGCAGAGAGATCTAACTCAACACAAGGTTTTGAATTGTAAAAACGTTTAATTACAAACACCACACAGCCCTTCCTGTTATTATTGACGTTTCGCGCAACAAAGATATAGACTGCGATATTGAGACGGATTATAGATAAACCCTATATAAAAGATTAAGAGTATGGAAGCAATTATACTTTGTGGCGGCAAGGGAACGAGGATTAATTCGGTTTTAAGTGATATGCCGAAAGTGTTAGCGCCCACTCGTAAGGGAACAATTTTAGATTTGATGATAGATGATTTGGTCAAACAAGGACCAGTCAAGAAGATTATTCTGGCCACAGGGCATTTATCTGAAAAAATAGAAGAATATTTGAATAAAGAGCTTCGCGGTAAATATAGGGATATAGATTTCATAATATCTAAGGAAGAAGAAGAGCTTGGAACAGGTGGGGCTATTAAGTTGGCGGGACACCACATCGAAGGAAACAGGTTTTTTACTCTAAATGGAGACATCATTTTCAAAGCTCACCACCACGATTTTTTGAATAGCCATTTGGAGAAAGGAAGCGCTCTTAGCTTGCTTTTGACGAAACAAAAGAATAGAGATCTTGGATCTGTTGTTATAGGCGATGATTATAAAATTTTAGATTTTATTGAGAAAAGTGAAAAAGTAGAAAAGGCCTTGGTATCGGTTGGACAGTATATCTTTGAGAAAGAACTTTTACTCTCTATGCCCGATGGCAAATTCTCAATTGAGTATGATTTCTTTCCGAAGATAGTTGCAGAAAAACCGTGCTATGGTCACGTTATAGAAGATGACTTCTTAGATATTGGAACTCCCGAAAGATATGCCTCTATTCAATAGATGCCTAAAGTATCTATAGTCCTGCCCACTTATAATGGGCATCAGTTTATAAACAGAGCAATTGGTAGTGTTTTTGAGCAAACATATGTTGATTGGGAATTGATTATCATTGACGACGGCTCTAGTCCAGCGATTGATGCTACTATCGAAAAGAAATACCTTGATGATTCGCGAGTTAGAGTTCTTAAAAATGAGAAAAATTTACGCATCCAAAAAACCTTAAATAGAGGCCTCAAAGAATCGAAAGGTGAATATGTTGCTCGATTAGACGATGATGATTGGTGGAATTGTAAAGACAAACTACAAAGACAAGTCGAGTTTTTAGATTCTAATCCTGATATTGGTGTTGTTGGTACGGGGGCAATAATCATAGATAAAGTAGGTAACGAACTTTTTAAATACGAGCTGGCCACTAAGGATAGCGAGATAAGGAGGAAAATTTTAAAGAAGAATCCCTATATTCATGCATCGGTTATGTTTAGAAAAGATCTAGTTGTGAAGCTCGGAGGATATTCAGAATCTGAAGAGACGCTACATCTAGAGGACTATGATCTTTGGTTGCGTGTTGGGGGGCATGCAAAGTTTGCAGGGATTAATCATAACTGCACATCCTTTCTTTTAGATAGCGGTGGCATTAGCTCTCAAAACAAGAAAGAACAGTTATCAAAAAATACCAAATTAATTAAAAAATACGGAAAAAATTATCCAGGGTATTCCAAATACTTAATCTTTTCTTATATAAGAAACGTTTTGTATGTTTTTTACAATTTAATGCCTAAGATTATTAAGGTCAGAATTTTCTCAATCTACAAAAGAGGTTAATCAGAGAAAGGTTTATTGCCCCTGTCTAGTTAAGATAACCTTGATGGTCTTTAAAAAAATTGCTAAATCCAGCGTCAGAGAGCGTTTTTTGGCATAGAAGATATCATATTCTAATTTTATACCCGCATCTTTAACGCTATCTCCGTATTTGTAGTTGATCTGTGCCCAACCAGTAAGCCCCGGTTTTACTAAGTGACGCATATTATAATAGGGAATTTTTTGTGCCAGTGATTCCACAAACTCTGGACGTTCTGGTCGAGGACCCACAAAACTCATATCCCCAATTAGAATATTCCAGAATTGGGGTAATTCATCCAAGCGCATTTTTCTCATAAGTTTTCCAACCGTTGTGATTCTTTTGTCATCGACCTTAGCCCAGGTTGCTCCCGAAGTTTCAGCTGAACCATCTCGGCTGAGTGCTTCCATACTTCTAAATTTATAGATATTAAAAACTTCACCACCTTTGCCGACTCGCTTTTGTTTAAAGATGACTGGTCCTTTTGACTCAAGCTTTATAGCTATTGCCAATGGTATGTAGGAAACGATAAAAAGAATGGTTCCAAAAAGACCAATTATAAGGTCAACAATTCTTTTGCCAAATTCATAGACACCCAAACTGACATTCTCCATATTTTTAATAAACCAAGCGTCGTCAGCGAGTCCTGGAGCTACCTTATTAAATATTTGTTCATAGAAAGTGCTTAAGTCAATTACAACCACGTCGCTAGATAGAAGCGAGAATAGGTTTTTGATGGAGTGTGATCTTTGGTCTGGTTTAACCACTATTAAACGGACACCTTCTTTGCTAATTTTTTCAGTCACTTCTTTAAAATTGCTGGGCGGTTTATCAAAAACGCCTCGATTGTCGTATTTAAGATGAGGATTTTTCTTAAAGAAGACGATGAGTTCTTTGACTTCTTTTCCTCCCCCCAAAAAGAGAAGCTTTGTTTCGATGCTATTGCGAAGAATTCTATAGAAAATTGCTCTCCAAATAACAATGGTTACACCATAAATAAGTGCAAAAATAACCAAGTTTCGTCTAGGGTGTATGAGGCCGGGTGGAAATAGGTAAAATGCCGAAATACTCGTGACAAGAGCTATAAAAATGGACACCCCCATAGCTCTTAGCGCATCTAGGTTCTGCCTGAAAAACCTTGTTTCATAAAGATAGTTTCCATAGATTGATAATATCCAAAGGGGAAAAATGATAGAAAAAGGTTTAAAGTGAAGGCGCCAATTTGCCAACCAATCCCCACCATACCTTAGAAGAACTAATACAAATAAAGAAGCGTAAAGAAGCGTCCAGTCACCCAACAAAAGTAAGGTTTTTCTAAAAAGACCCTTATTCATTTAATTTACTACTACTCTTTACAAATTCTTTTTGCAAATCTGCTAAATTTTGGCTTTGATCAACGGTGTATTCCCCAACTCGAGTGCGTTTGAGCTTTTTAAGATAACCGCCAACACCAAGGGCTTTGCCTATATCTCCAGCTAACGATCTTATATAGGTTCCGGATGAAACTGCCACCCTGATTTGGAGGAAGGGTGGATGATGTTTAACAATTTCTAGTGCATCAATTTTAATATCTCTTTTTTCAAGTTTGGGTATTAATCCTTTGCGCGCCAGTTTATATGCAGGGACACCTTTTATTTTAAGAGCCGAATATATCGGTGGCGTTTGAGAAGTTTCTCCCAAGAAACCAACTAATACTTCTTCAACTCTTTGAAGACCGATAGCACTGACGGTTGCTTCATTAGCCGTGTTTATGATTTTGCCTTCGGGGTCTCCGGTGGTGCTTGTTTTACCAAGCTCGATCGTTGCCTCATATTCTTTAACTGTCCCTCTTGATATTTCGCCAAGTTTTTTTGTGGATTCTCTGCCGACTCCGACTACTAAAACACCTGTAGCAAAAGGATCAAGCGTCCCGCCGTGCCCAACTTTTCTTACGCCGGTTATTTTACGCACCCTATCGACAACATCGTGAGAGGTGATACCGGCGGGTTTGTTTATGTTAAGAATCATTTATTGGGTTCTAATAATTGATTTAATTTCCAAAAGAGTGTGGTCTTTAAGAGCTAAGAGCGATGCGAAATAGACCGCACAAGCCACCCCCACAGTTAATAATACATGCAATCCAAGCGACCTAGTTATCATTACAGCTAAAGCCATTAAAAGAGACGCTAATAAAATTGTTTTCATTCTTCTATGAACAACAAAGGGGTTGATTTTAATCATTTTTCTCCAAAGAACAGTGTTTACTCCCACTTGAGTGAAAAAGCTTGTCCAGGCGGCTCCGACAATACCAAAGATAGGTATGAGCATAAAATTGGTTAAGATATTAAAAATTGTGCCCATCGTCCATAACGGCACCAGCTCCTTTTGACGATTATATGCTATGAAGGCGTGAACTATGATGGTGCTTGGAAAAGTTATAATTAGTGTCATTGCCAAGATGCGCAAAGGACCTGCAGAGAGAAGATAATCTTGTCCATAAACGAAATTAACTATCTGATCGGCTGTCATCAACAGACCAACCACTATTGGATAGGCAACTAGCAGGGTGGCGGCAACTCCGTTCTCCAATACCTTCCTAAACCCATCTTTGTCCTTTTCTGCCCTCTTGGCTAAAACTGGGAAAAGCGCTCCAGCTATAAGTGCTGGCAACAAATAAAGAAAGGCAATAGGTTTTTGGGCAGCCGCATATAGCCCGACATGCGTTGCGTCTCTAAACCAACCAACCATAACGGTGTCTATGTTCACCATTAATCCCCCAAAGATGGCAGAAAATCCTATCGGCCAGCTATATGCCAAAATATTTTTGATAATATCTCTACGGAAATATTTGAAAACCACCTTAATATATTTTCTGATTAGAAAGGTAATAACCAACAAACCGATACCGGAACCAGCCGCATAAGCTACCGCCAATAATTCCGGCGAAGGATTTCTAAGCAGAACATAAAATCCCAAACTGAATATTGATACTTGTGTAAAAATGTTGGTGCCGGCCTCAAATTGCATTTGTTGTTCAGATCTAAAAATAGAGTTTCCAAAAACGCGCAAGGCATCAAATACCATTAAGAACCCGACTGCATAAACTAATATTGGAGAAAGACCTATATCACTAATGCGGGGAGTCACAAAAACAATCAACAGAAAACTTAGAAAGATTAAGATTAGTTTTAAGAATAGAGAGGTTGCAAAATATGTTTTTCGCAATTCACTGTTTTTAGAACCCTCCCTTACTACAATGCTAGTGAGTCCAATATCTGAAAAGACAGTTAAAATAGCTGCCATACTTACCATATAAGAAAAAGTACCCCAACCCGCTACTCCCAAAATGCGGGCAGCAGAGAATATAAGGATAACTCTTAAGAATCGTCCAAAGATTTCACCAAAAGAAAGCCAAAACGTGTTTTTAGCTATGGTTTGAGAAGTAGTTGTGTTGTGAAAAAGGAATTTCCCCAACTTGGAGTTTGCCATATCTCTAATCATAGATTTATAATGACTAGTGTTCAATCTATAAACATGCCAGGAAGAATAAACAAAGGATTAATGAGTCAAAGATTAACAGCTATACTACTGGTGCTTTTAATTGGCGTGTTGATAGTAATTGGTTTTTTGTATTGGGACAAAATTTTTGAAAGGCCCTATGTTGCTGTTCACCTTTCTAATGGCGATACGTACTTTGGCCAGCTCTATAGGTTTCCACATTTTGAGTTGAGAGACGTCCACGTTATCCAGCCGGTTGCCGATGCTGAGAATCCAGACCAAACATCACTTCAAGTGGTGCCCCTAAACCTCATCGCCTTTTGGGGACCCGACAAACTTCAGCTAAACCGCGCCCAAATTATATTTACGGCTAAGATTGGTAAAGACAGTCAGGTAATGAACGTTATCCAAAAGTTAAAGGAAGTGCCTGCTCAATAAGCTAACTAGAAAGATTATGACTATAAAGATGTACACAACACCCTTTTGTAAGTACTGCAAGGTGGCTAAGGAGTTTTTCAAAACAAAAAACATTTCTTTTACTGAAGTTGACATCACAAAAGACGATAAGGCCATGAAGGAAATGATGAGTAAGTCACAGCAGATGTCTGTGCCTGTATTTGACATTGATGGAGAGATTCTTGTAGGCTTCAATCGAACGAAGCTTGAGAAAGCAATAAAGGTCGCTTAAAACTTCGGGCAGTTATGGCTTACGAATGCCGACAATGCAAGCGGATTAGTAGAGAAGCCGGAGTCTGCCCGGTTTGTAACATACCAATGGACATTAGATTACAAGACGATTCAGCAATGGACCCAGTAGCAACTCCTGCTACTGACGCCCCTACTGCTGATGAAATAGATGCTCCTACTACAGAGCCAATGGCTGCTCCAGAACCAGCTCCCGAAGCTCCTGCAGTAGAGACCCCAGCCGAAGTTATGCCAGCTGATGAGGAAGCTCCTGCAGAGGAAGCGCCTCCAGTTGTCTAAATTAGTAATTCAATCGGATTAAATAAAACCTCCCCCTTATGGGGAGGTTTTATTTTGTAAGAGCATCCGTTAAAATATAACTCCATGTATCAGCTAATTATTATCGGCGGTGGCCCTGGAGGAGTGGCTGCGGGTGTTTATGCCGCCAGAAAGAAAATAAAAACCCTGTTGATTGCCGAAGAGTTTGGCGGGCAATCAGTTGTGTCGGATGATATCCAAAATTGGATTGGAACCAAATCCATTTCTGGTCTTGAACTAGCTAATAATTTGGAAGGGCATCTTAAGGCGCAAAAAGATATTGACCTCCTAGAAGGTGATAGAGTTATCAAAATAAAAAAATTAGGCGAGAATCATTTCAAGGTGGCGACTAGAGATGGCAAAGAATACGAGACGGAGAGAATATTGCTTGTATCGGGTAGTAGGAGGCGTCGGTTAGATGTGCCGGGAGGAGAAGAGTTCGACGGTAAAGGAGTAGCTTATTGCGCTACATGCGATGCACCTCTTTTTAAAAACAAAGTAGTGGCGGTAGTGGGAGGAGGTAATGCCGGTTTGGAATCGGTTATAGATTTGATGCCCTATGCTTCCAAGATTTATTTACTAGAAAAAAACGGCCATCTTCGAGGAGACGCGGTTACTAAAAAGAAAATAGAAGAGTCCGATAAAGTAGAGATTAGGTTTGGTGTAGATATCCAAGAGATTGTGGGTAAGCAGTTTGTGTCCGGACTCAAATATAAAGATATGAATTCCGGAGAAGATGTAGAATTAAAATTAGAAGGTGTGTTTGTAGAAATCGGCTCTGTGCCCAATACAGATATTGTTAAAAAACTAGTGAAACTTAATAAGCGAGACGAAGTTGTGGTGAACCACAAAACTATGCAATCTTCCGACTCTGGCATTTGGTCGGCCGGTGACGCATCGGAAGTTTTGTATAAGCAAAATAATATCTCCGCTGGTGATGCTATTAAGGCAGTTTTAGACATCTACGATCAAATAACTAGCCAACCTACAGAATAGATTATTTTACCGAGCAGGTTTTCGTTATAATAATTTTTAATGGAGGGGCCTCTTGGAAAAGAGTTTCACGAGGAAGTTTTAAAAATTAACTCATTTAAGGGATATCTATTGCCTACTTTTTGGGTGACGTCGATTATTCTAGTCGGAATCTTTGGATATACAGCCGGCAATATGGACGCACCGCCGAAGTTCTTAGCCGCTTTTTTAGAAGCGTGGGAAGAAATTTTTCCTAATAAAGGACAATTTGTAGAAGTGGTGAATGTTGATCAGTTCTCACCAAACAATGTTTTGTCTAAAGAGCCGGACAGAATTATATCAGACAGCGCCCCTGCTCACATTAATCAAAAGAAAGACACATTGAATAAAAACAATGTTTTAGGTACTAGGTGTTTCTATGGCCAAGGTGGTAAAACGCAAAGAAACACTATTTTGATAAACGAAATAGCTTGGATGGGGGGCTTGGACAGCGAAGATTTAAGCGCTAGCGATGAGTGGATTGAACTTAAAAATATATCTGATAGATCAATTGATTTGAGCGGTTGGCTGCTGGTGGATAAAGACGATCAAATAAAGATATTGTTTCCCGAAGGGTCGATCATACTTCCCAGAAGTTTCTATTTACTTGAGCGAACAGACGATGATAGCGTGCCGGGCGAGATAGCTGATTTGATATATAGTGGAAATCTTTCTAATGAAAATGAGGGGTTAAGATTGTTTAATAAAGAATGTCTTCTTGAAGATGAGGTAATTGTGGAGGGTTCTTGGCTAGCGGGAGACGCCCAAAATAGAAGGTCTATGGAGCGTAGTCCGGATTTGGACTGGCATACATATAGCGGTGCTTTGATTGACAGTATTTTAGGAACGCCTGGACGCGAGAATAGCATGGCGGTGGTTGAAATAGTTAATGAATATGAAGATAAGCAAAAGACAGAAGCAGAGTCCATAAGCAGTAAGTTTTCTCTGTGTTCCCAAGGAGTGCCATCAATGCCCACATATGAAATATTGATTAATGAAGTTGCTTGGGCGGGGAAAAGCGAAAATACATCGGAAGAATGGATAGAGCTTTATAATCCGACAAACAAAGAAATTGATTTAGACGGCTGGCAATTGTTAGATAAAGAGTCCTCAATCGTAATCATTTTTAATAAACAAGATGCGATAGATAATTATTTGCTACTTAAGAGAATTCTATCAACCGATGATCCAAGTAAAGAATATAAAGTTGGTGGCGTCGTGGCAGATAGGACCTATACGGGAGTAATTCAAAATAGCGAGGAATCACTAATGCTTTTTGACGAATCTTGTCGTCTAGTAGATAGGGTGAGCGATGTGGGAAGTAATTGGAATCGTGTTGGTGGGACCGCCTCACCCGACTATAGAACTGCAGAGAGAACCGATATTGAAAATTGGCACACCTATAGTGGTTCGGGAAATGGAGGGGTAATGGGAACACCTAGGAGTCAAAATAGTACGCCCGAAATTATTACAATACCTTCGGGTGGTGGTTCTGGTGGATCGAGTGGTTCTTCTAGTTCGCCAGATATAGAAAGTTCTCCAGAGGAAGAAACTAGTTTTTGTTCTCAAGATGACTTAAGTTCACCAACCCACATTGTTTATATAAATGAAATAGCTTGGGCGGGGAGCGCCTCTTCTACGAATGAGGAATGGTTTGAGCTATACACATCCATTCAGGGAGGATTATCTCTTTCGGGGTGGCAGTTGCTTGATAAGAATAGGGAAATACAAATTGAGTTTGGAACGGATGATAGGATAGACGAATATATCCTATTAAAAAGAATTTTAACAACAGATGACCTCAACGGTTCTTATTTTATTGGAGGTGTGGGTGTTGATTATACATATACGGGCGTTCTTCAAAACGAGGATGAGAATCTGCGCCTTTTTGATGCTTCATGTAACTTGGTGGACGAGGTAGTGGATGTTGGTTCTAGTTGGATAAACATCGGTGGAACTGCTTCGCCGGACTATAAAACAGCGGAAAGAGCAGGGGTAGGCGCGTGGCAAACATATCTTGGTGCTGGCGAAAATGGAGTTATGGGCACGCCTGGGTCAGAAAATTCAGGCAATAATGAAATTGAGGATGAGTCCGAAGAAGAAGATCAAGATGAAGACCAAGACGAAAACGAGGGCGACTCGTCGCCAGAATTAGAAGAAGATAGTAATGGAAATGGGGAGAGTGATACAAACGAAGAAATTTTAAACCTAGAGATAGAAGAAGTCATCTACGATGTAGAAGGGGCTGATGAGGGTCAAGAAAGGATAGTGATTAAAAACAACGGTAGCTCAACCGTGATTTTAGAAAGTTATTCCATTCAGTATCTAAGTACGACCGGCGATTTTACTAATCTCAAAAAGAAAAACTTTGAAAGTGGCCATCAAGTTGAGAGCGGTGAAGAATTTGTGATTGGGCTGAATTGTAGTGGAGCCATCCCTTGTGAGGGGGTGGATATGTCTTGGAGTCAGGCGCTGGGGAATACCGGAGGGATGGTTTATTTGGTTAGCAACCAGGATGCTGTGATTAATGAAGAAGATCTAGATATAATACATAGCTTTTTATATGGGGAAATATAGAATTGACATTCTATTATGAATATTGTACGAAGTTCGTAGTTCTACACATATTCAACATGGACTGGAGGTCTATTGTGAAGAAAGAGAAGCGTTTGAATTGGTTCACTCCCATTATGGGGGTTTTGCTCTCGGGGTTTTTTTGGTTCCTTTCGTGGTTCATGCAATTGGACGTGGCGATGCGCTCCGATTACGCGGGATTCACACCCTGGATGATCGTTGTTGGTTCGGTTGCTCTCACGTGGGTAATGACGCCCCTTTTCTGGTGGACAAATTTCTCTCGTTCCGTCGTGGTTTACGGCGGAGCGTGGTGGCAGAATGTTCTGCGATTTGTCTGTGGTGTAGCGACCTTTGCGGCGGGTCTACTCGGCTTTTTCATGCTCGTGTTGGGGATTGGGGTGACCAAATAAGCCAACCTGAGTGAGCCCGCTTCCAGGGTGATTATCTATGGGACCCTGATTTCCATAGCCGTCGCAGTTGCTGGCCAGCTGACCGTTTGGTCTCGCCCCGTGATAAGCAAGGGGCACATCGTTGTCTTTCAGGGGAAGGTCTTCTACCCCGGAGAACGATTTGTCATGAGGCCGTGGTTCTTCTATGACCCCATTTTCTTCAAGGAAAATGGGGTGTCCGCGAAGTTCCCGGTTGGAAAACATCCCAAACAGCTTTTCTCTGCCGATGTTGTTCTTGACATCAACACTGCCAAGATGAGGGGTGTTCGTTCCTTGGACGGCGACTTGTCCAAGGAGGTGTTGGACAAGGTTCGGCGAGAAGTTCTTCGCAGAGGACAAACCGAGTCCTTCGTAGAAATTGTCAACAATCCGCGTGAATTCAGATTTGACGCTGCCGGATTCCCCGCCGTGTGGTCTGGTGGTGCGACTTTCGTCGCCGAGGTCAAATCGCCCATATGAGCCCGATGAGGAGCCCAACTCCAAGTCGGGCTCCTCTAATTTATGGATATCTATTCTAAGTGAATCTCGCGCTTGAATTGTGCGAGTTTCTTTTCTAAAAGAGGAGAATTTTTGAATTGAGGGTCTTCTTTGAGGAGGTCTTTTGTTTTCTCTTCGGCAGTTTTGAGAAGTTCCGGATTTTGAAGGGCTTTAAGAGCTAGGTCGGGCATGCCAGTTTGGGTTTGCCCCAGGAATTCTCCGGGACCACGAAGTTTAAGATCCATCTCTGCAAGTTCGAAGCCGTTTTTAGCGGTAACGAGCGACTTAAGACGTTCGTGGGTTTGAGTAGATTTAGAGTCCGTAAAAAGTAGACAATACGATTGATGTTCACCCCTGCCGACCCGCCCGCGGAATTGGTAGAGTTGAGCGAGGCCGAATCTGTCAGCGCCCTCTATCATCATGATGGTGGCGTTGGGAATATCGACTCCCACTTCCACCACAGATGTCGAAACGAGGACATCCGCCCTACCTTCAGCGAAAGCGCGCATAGCTTTTGTTTTTTCTTCGGTTTTCAATTTGCCGTGGAGCATGACCACGTTGAATTCTGGAAAGATTTCTTTAGATAGTTTTTCGTGTTCAACTTTAACAGCTTTAACAGCCCAAGCAGATTTTTGCCTAGAAGTAGTTTCAACTTGTTCTTCGGGATCTTCAATACGAGGACAGATTACGAATACTTGCCGATCTGATTTAATTTGTTCGCGAATAAAGTCATATGCTTTATTACGATTTTTGGCATCAACAATTTTAGTGATAATGGATTTTCTACCTTTAGGGAGTTCGTTGATGAGAGAAAGATCAAGATTGCCAAAGATTGTCATGGTTAAGGTACGTGGGATAGGGGTAGCACTCATAGAAAGAAAATGGGGCAAAATCTTCTCACTTCCAGCCAAGTTGGCGCGTTGACCAACGCCGAAGCGATGCTGTTCATCTACTACGGCGAAAGCCAAGTTTTTAAATACAACATTTTTCTGGATGAGGGCGTGAGTGCCGATAACAATACCCACTTTGCCTGTGCGGATTTTTTTAATCAGTTCGGATTTTTTAACCGTTGATTCAAGTCCATCGCCGTAGAAGACGCGCGCCTCTTTAGAGATAAGAAGGGCGATGCCTCCATCGTATTCTTCAAAAAATTTAATAAGTGTTTTGAAATGTTGGCGGGCGAGGATTTCGGTAGGTGCCATGAAGGCAGATTGGTATCCTCGACGAACTGTAAGGAGGGCGCCAATGCCGGCAATAATTGTTTTGCCAGAGCCCACATCTCCTTGAAGAAGGCGATTCATGGGGTGCCCCATCTTTATATCTTGAAGAATCTCGTCGAGGGATTTCTTTTGAGAAGCCGTGAGTTCGAAAGGTAAATAGCTTAAGATTTCTTTTAATTCTTTGTCCGTATATGTAATTTGATGAGCTTGTTCTTCGCGGAGGCGTTGTTTTTCTTCGGCATTGCGAAGCTGAAGAAGAAACAAGTCACGAAAAGCAAAACTTTCAAGTGCTTTGAGGGCATCCTTTTGTGTTTTGGGAAAATGGATGTCTTGGATAGCAACGTTAATATCGGGTAGGCCTAAATCTTTTAATATTTTAGCTGGGATGTATTCGGGGAGTTTCTCAAGATTGTCTAAAAGGGGTTTGATAATATAGCGAATACCGCGAGACGTAAGTCCTCGGGTTTCTCCATAAATTGGGACGAGACGACCAGTATGTTGGGTTTCTTTTTCTTTTCCGCGCGCCTTTGTGAACTCGTAAATGGGAGATTGGAGTGTTTGCTTGCCTTTATATTCTTTCACTTTGCCGGAGAAGTTGGCAGATTTACCGGGAGTGAGGGCGTTAGCTACGTAAGATTGATTGAAAAAAGTGAGGTTCATGACCTTGCCCTCATCGTCGGCTATTTGGACTTCGGTGAGAGTTAATTTGCGGGTAGGGATGCGCCTAGTATTTACGCTTTGGACAATGCCGTAAATAGTGGCCTCTTCGCCTTCCTTTAGTCCGGAGATATTGGAGATTTCGGACCGGTCTTGGTAACGAACGGGGAAGTGCCAAAGTAAGTCCTTAACGGTTTTAATACCCATGCGTGAAAGATGGTTTAAAAAACGTTTTTGAATACCATTAGCTACGTTTTCTAAAGGGTCGAGTAGCTTAATCTCAGACATCTATCTTATTTTAACAGTTATTGTGGACAACAGAATTGATTTATAGTCCTATATATATGATATTTAAAGCAAATGGGATTTTTCGATAAATTCAGAGGAAGGAGCGAGGATTCTGATACAGAAGAAGGTTTAGACCTGGAAGAGCCGGCTGAAGAGCCGAAAGTTGAGAAAGAACCAGAGGGTCCAGCTTTTAGGATAGGTTCAGGATATCAAAAACGACTAGCTAGGGAATATTCTGATTTAGAATCGTTGAAGGGTTGGCGAGAAACCCTGGCCATGCTGAACCCGGAAGATGTAGCTCGTTTTGCTAAAGGTAGATTAGTGGGCAAAGGTGCTCTAACGGGTGATCCAGAAGAAATTAGGGCTAGATTATTAGAATCACTCGATGATTATATCGCTACGCAAGAAGCCGTTCGCGGAGAACTATTAGAAGGAATTAAAGGCACCACTAGGCTTCGGGAGCAAATTGATAAAAAAGGAGCCAAAGTTCTGGAGGCGTGGGTAGAGAGAGCCACAGACGAGGAGTTGTTAAAAGCACAATATCGACTTTTGGGTGGCAAGGGCTCTCGTTCTGAAAACCCGGAGGAGCTAAGAGAGTTTTTATTAGAAGCCCTTAGAAAAGAAGCCGAGGCAGATAAAGAAGGAAAGGGTTTTCTTGGCAAGCTAAGCGCTCGTTTAGGAGAAACTAAAATTTTTGGTAAACCCGTAACGGAATTTTTGACCGGTGGTGTTGCCGGTGGCGCCGCTAGAATGGTTATTCGTCGAGGAGCTAGAACGGCCTTTTTTGTCTTCGGTGGTTTTATTGGAGCAGTTGGTGGTGGTGCTGCAGCTGGCTATGCGTCGGGTGCAATTCGAGAAAGAGTTTCAGAAACTTTTGCTCGTAGGAGAGTTATTAAAGAACTGAATGAAGGTGAGGGTGGTTTAGGAGAATTATCAGAAGTCGATATTAAAAATGAGTTGAAGCTTTTAGAAAAACAACTTGAGGAAGCAGAGGCACGGGAAAGAATAAGGGCGGTTGAACATATTAGAGATAGGCGTAGACATCTCCTTTGGGCCTTGGGTAAAAAGATGGGTAAGTTGGAAACTCCCGAAAGCATGGTTGATGCCATGGGGGATATGGATATTGAAGGAGGTGAAGAGAGCACGCCTGAAATTGATCCAGAGACCGCCGAAAGGATGGCTTTGATTGCAGAAATTCGAGCTGCTAAAGGTGAAACAAGAGCCAGGATATTAAAGGCAGCCAAAAGAGGTGCTATTTGGGGAGCAGTTGGTGGTGGTTTAGCGGCAGCCGCATTAGAAGTAATAGAGGCGATTAGGGGGGCTGGCGGAGCGGCGGTTGATGAAGGAACGGAAGCTTTGGGTAAGAAGTTGGGCCTTTTAGGCGAGGCCGAAGCTACCAGTAGTCCTAACCCAATTGTAATTGAGGTTGGAGATGCTGGTGTGCCTGATGGGAGTGGTATTGATCCTGGGGAGATTGCTGGTGTTCCAGGAACCGGAGAATCGATAATTGATATTGGTGCCGATGGTGGGCTTGCTGGTGTTCCGGAATATATTCCTCTTCAAGGAGAGCTTGCTAGCGTTGACGTTCCCGAGGGTAGCTCGATAGCAGATGCCGTCAGAGAATACTTTGTAGACGTTAATGGCGTAGAACCGACACCATTAGAGTTTCAAGGCGCTTTATCTGAAGTGATGGAAGGCAATGGTTTGGGACTTGATCAGATATACGGTCCGGCTGGTGCAGATGAGATATTCACTGGTAGTAGGGCCCTAGATATGTCGGGTATGAACGGGTTTATGCACGAATTAGCTTCGGGAGAAGATGCTCTTAGCGCCATGGATGGTATCCCGGAGACCATCGGCATGTTGCCAAGAAACTTTTCTTTGATGGAGGGGTCTAACCCATGGAATGAGAGCCACAAATGGTTAGACCAATTCTTCGGAGAAGGTAATTTTACGAATGCAGATATTGCAAGGATAGATAGGGCGCTTTGTATGGATTCTAAGATTGCTTGGCCAGAAGCGGGTGTAACGGGAGAAAATTGGGTTGACCACAGAGCGATACCTGTTGGTTATGAAATGAATTTTGGAGCTAGAACAAGGGCGACCTTATTAGAAATATTAACGGAAAAATCATCTTAATATGACAGAAGATTTAACAGAAAAAAATGTACAAAGATACTTTGATAGCATGATAGCAGTTGTGCTTGATAGTTCTGAATTACGGGGCCTTGATGAAAAAAAGAAAAAAGTGTTAGCAGAAAAAATCAGGGACCACTTTGACGATATTGTGCTAGACACGCTTCTTAATAGGTTAACCACCGAACAACTTAAGGACTTAAAAGAATCAATGGCTAGGCCGGAGGAGATGGAAGAAAAAATAGAGCTTTATGCTTCTGCTATGCCGACTTTTTACGATGACCTAAATGACAGGTTGAGAAACGAGATGTTGGCGATGAGAGATATTCTTTCTTAAGAAACTCTTAATATAGAAAGACATCCGCCCCATGTGGGGCGGTTTTTGTTGGAGAATAGAGAGCAAAGAGTAGAGGTGTTGACAAAATGGATATCTTGTGTTATAATGCACGTGTACCCTGAAAATTTGAAACGATGGAGTGGCTCCACTACTTCGACTAATTCATCTGAATATTCGGATTAATTAGCCGGGGTGGTGGATAGAGGACGGCTAGAGCGCCGTGTGGTTACGACCACACGCTAGTTATGGTCCCTGTGGGAACAAGTTCTCCCACGCCTGCTTGGCGTCAAAGCGCAGTGGATTAACGTCCATCCACCACCCCACAAACTTCAACGGAGAGGGAACGAATGATAATCTCGTTCGTCCTCTCTCCGCTTCTCTCATGAGTCCGCGAACCCCCCTTCGCAGACTCATGAGAGAAGGCACCGAGTGGAAACCAAAACGCCCCGACCCAAGTCGGGGTGTTTTGTATTGATTAGTAGTATGGGATTTTGCTATCGTGAATGCGCGAAGCCAAAGTCCCCGTGGCGCGATTGCTTGCGGGAACATCGTTTGTCCCCGTGGTGAAATGGATATCATTGCTGGCTTCGAACCAGCCGTTGGGGGTTCGAATCCCTCCGGGGACACCATCCGTCTCTAGCTCAACTGGCAGAGCAGCGGCCTCTTAAGCCGAAGGTTCTGGGTTCGATTCCCAGGAGACGGACAGCGTGCGTTGAATAGCTTCCGCCAAAGGCGGATCCGCCTTTGGCGGACAATCGGCAGAGCAGCTCCCTCTTAAGGAGAAGGTTGGAGGTTCGATTCCTCCCGCGCGGACCGTATAAATTAATCTCATATATAATGAAAGGAGAACGTAAATTGTGGGAATCAGAAACTTCTATGGAACTACCTCAAGAAGTTAAAGAACTTGCAAAAGCTCTTAAAGAGGCTGGTTTTTCAGCATATTTAGTTGGTGGATGCGTGAGGGATTTTTTGATGGGAGAAAATCCTAAGGATTGGGATATCGCGACGAGCGCTAAACCGAAAGATATTCAAGAAATTTTCCCCGAGAGCGTTTATGAAAATGAGTTTGGAACCGTGTTAGTGAAGACGGGTTCCGAAGAAGAAGGACTAGACATAGTCGAAGTAACCACCTTTAGGAAAGAAAATAGTTATTCAGACCATAGACATCCCGATGCGGTGGAGTTCACAGACACGATTGAAGAAGATCTTTCGCGTAGAGATTTTACGATGAACGCTATCGCCCTGGACATCGTGTCGGACGAGCAAATCATCATAGACCCGTATGGTGGACAAGCTGATATTAGGGCCGGCATCATTAAAGCGGTGGGTAGTCCTGAGGATAGGTTCGGTGAGGATTCTTTGAGAATGATGAGGGCGGTTAGGTTTGCTGCTCGTTTTGGGTTTGATATTGAAGCAAAAACAAAAAAGGCCATTCAAAAACAGGCAGAAACTTTGGCGGAAATAGCGCCCGAAAGAATACGGGATGAATTAATAAAACTTTTAATGACAGATGGGGCGGGAGGTGGGATTCGATTGATGTCGGAAGTCGGGCTTTTAGAACAAGTGATACCTGAGCTTCAAGAGGGGGTGGGGATGGAGCAAAACAAACATCATATATATACGGTATTTGAACACAACGTGAGGGCTTTGGAATACGCAGTAGAAAAAGGATTTCCTCTTCATTTACGCATATCCTCACTTCTTCATGACATTGGAAAGGTTGGAACACGTGAATGGAAAGATGACCCCAGAGGCGATAGAACGAAGAAAGGTAAAAAGGGTGATTGGACTTTTTATCAGCATCAATACTTGGGAGAAAAGATAGTTAAGGAAGTTATGAATCGCCTGAAGTTCCCGAAAGAGATGATTAAAAAAGTAGCTCTTTTAGTGCGTGAGCATATGTTTGTTTATGATCCCGAAGTGGTGACGGAGAAGGGCGTGAGACGTCTTTTAAGAAGAGTGGGCGTAGAGAATATAGATGATCTTGTTAAACTGCGTGAAGCAGATCGTATAGGTTCAGGAGTCCCTAAAGCTCAACCATATCGCCTCCGTGATTTACAAGCCAAAATAGAGATGGCTAAGAAAGAGCCGGTTGGCGTGAAGCAATTAAAAATAGATGGGAAAGTTCTTATGAACGAAGTGGGTATGAAGCCCGGTCCTCAAATGGGGTATGTTTTAGCGATTTTATTAGAAGAGGTTTTGGATAGCCCGGAGCTTAATACGGAAGAGGCGCTTCTTAAAAGAGCGCGAGAGCTTATGGAAATGGACGAAAATAAGTTAAAGAAGATGGCCGACAAAGCAAAAGAGATGGCAAGAGAAGCACAAGACCGCCTTGACGACGCTATCAAAGAGAAATACTTTGTGAAATAGCGGAATAAACGTCTTGTTGTTTGTATGGTTTACTGTTCGGACCGTCGCAAATTGTCTTCCAATAATTTGCTTTTCGTCCCGATTGTTCGGAATATATAGAAAGAGGATCTTTTTATATATCTCCTCACTTCGGGCCGTAGTATAGTGGTAGTACGCGGGCTTCGGGTGCCTGTAGTGGGAGTTCGATTCTCCCCGGCCCGACAATCGGGTTTTCCTAGTCTTGGTGATAAACGAATCCCTGCCTACCGGCAGGCAGGCCGGCGGTCCGACTTCTTTGGTTAGTAAGATGAGTTTGGGCCTATGGTTCAGTGGTAGAACAGCGCATTCGCATTGCGCAGACGGCGGTTCGATTCCGCCTAGGTCCACCGAATAGTGAATTGACAAAGGATATCAAATATGGTAGTGTAAACGTGTGTCTAGAAGGTCTAGGCACAGGGTTCCGCGCTGGAATTCTTATGATACGCACATTACCACCGGGGTGAAAAAGCGGGCGGATTACAGAGAGGATGTATCGTGCAACGGTATTCTCTTATCCGTCGGGTCTTCTTCTTCGGGGCCTTCTACCTGTTCATCGTTTGGCTCGTTAAGAGCGTGGATGGTTGGCAGGAGTTGAATCCGACAGCCAACGTTTGGGTCGATTCGTTGATTTTTGCCCTTGTGGGGGCAGGGATTTACTACATCACCCTTGTGTTGGGAAGTCCGGACGAGTAAGTAATTCGCATAATCCCGGAGGGGCGACCGCGCTGGTCGCCCCTCCTTAAAACCCTTGGGAGGAGGGGAAATGGGATGGGTCATCTTTGGAGTGGTCGCGTTCCTTGTCGGAATCGCGCTTCTCCTTCTGTTCTGCGCTCTTCAGGGAGCGTCAGATCCTGAGAAAGAGAAGGAGAAGTTGAATGAGAGGCAATAGCTTCCAAAGACCTATGGGGCAGATTCCGAAAGCCGGAATTTGTAGGAATTGAGTCTTTAAATCAATTCCCAGGAGCCGTATCCATATGGAACGGCTTTTTTTTGTTTTTGGGGTTTACACAAAACTATTGAATGTGATATAAAAACAATCTAGCGCTGTCGCTAGAAGGAGAGCCCACGGCGGGGAAGAAAGGAAGAAAACCGTGGGAAGTAAACGTACCCACTACTACAGATTGGGCGATGCGCCTTCGATAGGAGAGGAAGAGATGATCTTCCGCTACATCTTGGATGCATTGCGCCAGCGCCTTCGTGGCGACGAGTGGACTGATGATGGTCCTGACCATCGCAGAGTTCAGGGGGAATTTGATCCACCCGTCAACTTTCTTGGAGGCAGGGCCTTGGCATATGACGTCCGTCTGCGGAGGGATGTCTCCTGTCATACAGGCCGTGTTCTCCTTGAGGGTGAATGCCTGAAGGGAGTCACGAAGCGCAACTGTGCCGGTGGAACAAGGATTCTTCAGATCGAAGAATTCGACCAAATTCCACGAGAGGTGATGCGTCGCCTCAACGGACTTCGTTCCATCGACTAATCGTTGGAGGGAACGGAAAGGGTTTCATCCCTACCGTTTCCTCTAACAGACCCTACGTGGGTCTTGTTTTATTTTTGAGTGTTATGATTTAGATAAATGATAGTAGTTTTGGACAACGTAAGAAGCATGTTCAACACCGGCTCTGTGTTTAGAACAGCCGATGCTTTAGGCGTGGAGAAAATATATCTTTGTGGAGTTACGCCCTCACCCCTGGATAAACTTGGGAGAATAAGACCTAAATTTTTAAAAACCTCCTTGGGTTCAGAATCATCCGTGTCGTATGAAAAACGTGTTTCTACCACTCGCCTTTTAGACAAACTTAAAAAAGATGGCTACCAAGTTATAGCGATTGAACAGGCGGACAACTCAATTCCTTTTTATAAATACATCCCTAAAAACGAGAGATACGCTCTAGTGATGGGGCATGAGGTGAGAGGATTGCCGGCTTCTGTTTTAAAAAGAGCGGACAAGGTGTTAGAGATTCCAATGGGAGGCATAAAAGAATCCTTAAACGTAGCCGTCGCCTTTAGTATCGTGGCGTATAATTTGAAATATAAAAACAAAAAATGAAATCCATTTATATATTAGGATTAGTAGCAACAGCGTTTCTTATCTTTTGGTTTCTAAGAGGCGATTGGTTACCAAAAGCGCAATATAAAAAGGCGACCATTGTGGTCAGTGGGCAGGAGTTTAGGGTAGATGTCGCAAACACGGCCATTCAACAAGCTAAGGGTTTGGGGGGCGAAGATGCGTTAGCTCAAAACGAAGGCATGCTTTTTGTTTTTGACTCACCTACAAATAGAAAGTTTTGGATGAAGGATATGTTAATCCCTATAGATATTATTTGGATTAAAGATAATCAAGTGGTCGGAGTTGAGCACCGGGTTGATCCCGAGATTAATGTGCCACTTTATAAAAAGAAGAGATATCCCTCTCCGCAGAGAGTAAATTACGTGTTGGAAATAGCATCGGGTAGAGCTAGTGCTCTAGGTATAAAAAAGGGTACAGATGTTAGCATTCGATTTGAATAGATAGGGTATAATAATTGTATGAGCAAAGTAGCAATAAACGGCTTTGGCCGAATTGGTCGGCTTTTTTTAAGGCAGGCCCTTAATAATAAGAATTTAGAAATAGTCGCTATTAATGATTTAGGAGATCCGGAAAATCTTGCCTATCTTTTTAAATATGACAGCGTTTATGGTAGATACGAAGATTTAGTTAAATTTTCGAGTGGGAAGTTGGTAATTGGTAATAAGAAAATAGAGGTTCTTCAAGAATCCGATCCCGCTAAACTGCCTTGGAAAAAGTTGGGAGTGGATATTGTGGTTGAGGCAACTGGTGTTTTCAACTCCTATGAGAAAGCTAAACCACACCTTAGGGCTGGGGCTAAAAGAGTGGTTATTACCGCTCCCTCGAAAGACGCTGATGGTAAAGAGGGGGCTACGGTTTTAGTTGGAGTGAATGAAAAGAAACTTGAATCGGTGGTTTTGACTTCAAATGGTTCTTGCACGACGAATGCCACTTCGCCAGTTATCTCTGCTTTATCTGAAAAACTAGGTATTGAAAAGGCGATGCTATCAACCGTGCATGGATACACTGCCAGCCAGGGACTGGTAGACACAGAGACCAAGGGAAAGGATTTTAGAAAAGGTAGGGCGGCAGCTCAAAATATTGTTCCCACATCAACCGGAGCAGCTATTGCGGTGGGCAGGGCCATTCCCGAGATGGACGGTAAGTTTGACGGAGTAGCTTTTAGGGTGCCGGTGATAGCAGTTTCTTTAGCGGACATAACCTTTATCTCTAAAAAGAAAACCAGCGTTAAAGAAGTTAATGATTTACTTAAAAAAGCGGCTGGTTCCCCACGCTGGAGAAACATCATGAAAGTAACTGACGAACAGGTGGTCTCTACTGATATTATCGGTGAGCCCTATGGAGCGGTGGTGGATTTGGCTTTCACTCGAGTGGTGGATGGCAGTTTAGTTAAGGTGATTTCGTGGTATGACAATGAAGCCGGATATGTATCTACGCTTGTTCGCCACGTCGAAAACGCTTCAAGCTTGGTCTAACTTAAAATGGTTATATATTTAGGTGCCGACCATCGTGGTTTTAACCTCAAGGAACAAATAAAAGCCCTTTTGCAAAATAGCGGTTATGCCGTCCACGATATGGGTGCTGAAGCGATTCTTGAGAACGACGATTATCCCGACTATGCAAAATCTGTAGCAGAAAGAGTTTCAATGGATTCTAAAAACAGTAGGGGGGTGTTGGTTTGCGCCTCGGGCGTGGGGATGGATATTGCCGCCAATAAATTTGCAAACGTTAGAAGCGTTTTGGCAATGTCGCCAGACCATGCAATGGTTAGTAGAAGTGACGACGATACAAATATTTTATGCTTAGGAGCTGATTTTATTGAGGCGAATGTAGCTCTTAAAACAGTTAGCGTTTGGATGCAAACACCTTTCTCTGAAGAGGAAAACCATAAACGAAGAATAGAACAACTAAAAGCCCTTGATCATACCAGCCATTAATTGCCCGGATTTCACGGGCGCCAGTAGAAACATTCGCTTAGCCGAGAGATTTTTGCCACCTTCTATCGGTTGGATACATATAGATGTTTCAGATGGTAAATATACCAAAACGAAAAGTTGGGGAGATGTGCATGACTTCATAACCCTTAATCTTCGCCTAAACATAGAAGTTCATTTAATGGTAGAAGATATAGAAAAGAGAGTTCATGATTGGTTACGAGTGGGCGCGAGGCGAATTATTGTACCGGTGGAGAAAATTAACGAAGACCTTATAAAGCAAGTTAAAGCGGGCGGTGCGGAGTTGGTACCATCTTTGGATATCAACACCGCCAAAGAGGATGCCTTGCCCTATCTTAATAAATTTAATTACGTGAATTTATTAACTGTTCCGGCTGGTCCTAGTGGACATAAAATGAGTTCTGGTGCTCCTAAAAAAATAGAATTTTTGCGAGGGGAAAATCGGGGTGTTAAAATAGAGGTAGATGGAGGGGTAGATCCGGAGACGGCTATACAATTTTTAGGTGTTGGCGCTGATATACTGGTGTCTGGCAGTTATATCTTTGAAAGTCCGGATCCGAGCCAAGCATATAGAGAATTAGAATTACTTATCTAATGTATTTAAGCGAAAAAGAACAGGAGTTTTTAGAAAAAACAGCTAACAAAATTAGACGTAAGATTGTTGAAGCTCTTGAAGATGCTGGTAGCGGACACTCTGCTGGGTCTTTGGGTATGGCCGATGTGTTTACCGCCCTTTATTTTCATGTGTTAAAGCATGATCCCAAAAAGCCGAATTGGGAAAATAGAGACAGGTTAATTTTATCTAACGGACATATCGTTCCTGTGCAATATGTTGCCATGGCATACGCCGGTTATTTTCCCCTGAAAGAATTAAAAAGTTTGAGGAAGATACATTCTAGATTGCAGGGCCACCCCCATCGAGAAACCTTGCCCGGTATTGATGCCACTTCAGGTCCTCTAGGCGCTGGACTATCGCAGGCAGCCGGGATGGCTTTAGCGGCTAGGTTAGATGGAAAAAAACACAGAATCTATTGTTTGATGTCTGATGGTGAACAGCAGGAGGGTTTGATTTGGGAAGCGGCTATGTTTATCGGCAAAAACAAACTTTCAAACATCACCGCCATCATAGATAGAAACAATATCCAGATAGATGGTTTAACAGAGGACGTGATGCCCCTCGAACCGTTACGTGAAAAATACGAAGCATTTGGCTGGAACGTTATAGACATAGACGGTCACAACATGGAAGAGATAATAGATGCCACCAATGAAGCAAAAGCCATCTCCTATCAGCCCACTTTGATAATTGCGCACACCATTCCCGGTAAGGGAGTAAGCTTTATGGAGTATGATTTCAATTGGCACGGTAAGGTGCCTAACGGTCAGGAAAAAGAAAGGGCTATTAAAGAACTAAGAAGCATAAAGGGCAAGATTAGATCAGAATACGACTAAGATGGCATTAGCAAGAGAACAAAAATTAAATAAGACGGTTTTTAATAAGAATCCTGAAAAAATTCCGATTAGAAACGGTTACGGTGAAGGCCTAGTCGAAGCCGGTGAAAAACATCCAGAAGTGGTGGCGCTTTGTGCGGACTTGAAAGATTCAACTAAAAGCACGGCTTTTGCTAAAAAGTTTCCGGAAAGATTTTTTGAGCTTGGAGTAGCGGAACAAAACATGGCTGGTGTAGCAGCTGGCTTAGGGGTCTCGGGTAAAATTCCTTTTATAGCTTCATACGCTACTTTTTCTCCGGGCAGAAATTGGGAGCAGATTCGAACAAATATTTCATACAACAATGCCAATGTTAAAATTGCCGGACACCATGCGGGTATTAGTGTGGGTCCCGATGGTGCGACACATCAGGCCATTGAGGATATTGCCACTATGCGAGTGATGGCCAATATGCGCGTGATTGTTCCCTGCGATGTTCACGAAGCACGTAAAGCAACCCTTTCAGCTACCGACGTTTGGGGGCCGGTCTATATTAGATATACTAGAGAAGAAACGCCCGTCATTACATCGCCCGATACGCCTTTTTATCCTGGCCAAGCCGAGGTTTTTTGGGACTCAAAAGATCCCAAATGCGCTATTATCGCTTGCGGTTCTCTTGTTTATAATGCCCTTGTGGCAGCTAAAGAGCTTGAAAGTGAAGGAATAGAAACGTTGGTTTTGAATAATCACACTATTAAACCTATGGACAATACTAGAGTTTTGGATGTGGTTAAGCGTTGTGGAGCCGTAGTGACGGTTGAAGAGCATCAAATCGAAGGTGGCATGGGTAGTGCGATAGCAGAACTTTTGGCTAACCAATTGCCAACGCCCCAAGAATTCATTGGAATACAAGGGGTTTTTGGTGAATCTGGCAAGCCCGAAGAATTGATTGATAAATATGGCATGGCTGTTAAAGATATCAAATTGGCAGTTAAAAGAGTGATTAAAAGAAAAAATGGCAAATAAGACAAAATATGATTTCATCGCCATCGGCGATCAGACCACAGATGCCTTCATCAAGCTTCAAGAGGCGAAGGTCCACAGTATTGACCACGGTAACAAACTAATTTGTATGCGTTTTGCAGATAAGATACCTTACGAAAGCGTAGAAGTAGTGCCAGCAGTTGGCAACGCCGCAAACGCTGCCGTTTGTGCCGCCCGTTTAGGCCTCAAGAGTGCCTTTGTATCAAATATCGGCGACGATAGAAACGGAGAAGAGGCCCTAGCTGTGTTTAAAAAAGAGAAAGTAGCCAAAGATTTTATAAAGGTACACAAAGGCAAGAAGAGCAACTACCACTACGTTTTATCCTTCAAGGGAGAGAGAACAATCCTTATTAAACACGAAACATACAAATACTCTTTACCTTTCATCGGCGAGCCCAAATGGATTTACTTTTCTTCTGTTGGGGAAAATACGCTTTCTTTTCATAAGGAGGTTCAAAAATATTTAGAAAAACACCCAAAAGTTAAACTTGCTTTTCAGCCAGGCACTTTCCAGATGCAATTAGGCAAGGAGAAGTTAAGGGGCATATATCGTCACACAGAACTTTTCTTTTCTAACAAAGAAGAGGCGCAAAGAATTCTCAATACCAAAGAAGGGAATATTAAGAAACTTTTAAACAATTTAGCTAAACTCGGTCCTAAAATAGTTGTGATTACGGATGGTAAAGAGGGCGCCTACGTAAAAGAGGGTGGCAATTATTGGTTCATGCCTATTTATCCTGATTCCAAACCTCCATTTGAAAGAACCGGGGCAGGAGATGCATTCTCAAGCACTTTCACTGCTATTTTAGCTGGCAATGGCACTATCGAAGAAGCGCTCCTACGAGCCCCCATTAATTCAATGGCAGTAGTGCAGAAAACCGGCGCTAGGGCAGGACTTCTAATTAAACATCAGCTTGAGTCATATTTAGCTCGAGCTCCAAAATCATATAAGCCCTGTAAAATATGAAGATAAAAACTTTAAGAGCTGCTCTTGAGTGGGCTAAAGAAAGAGAGGTGGCCTTAGGGCATTTTAATACTTCAGACATAGCGGCTTTTCATGGCATTACTAAAGCTGCGAAAGAGTTGGGCGTGCCTGTAATCATTGGCACCTCTGAAGGCGAAGCAGAATTCATAGATTTAAACGTAGCTGTCTCAATGGTTTTGGACGCTCGCAAAGAACTAGATCATCCAATATTTTTAAATGCTGACCATTTTAGATCTTTAGAGAAAATAAAGGAGGCAGTGGTGGCTGGCTACGATGCTGTTATCTTTGACGTAGCCAGCGAGGGTTTAGAAGAGAATATCAACAAAACAAAAGAAGCGGTCGGTTTAGTTAAAAGAATAGACAAAGATGTGTTTGTGGAAGGAGAGTTGGGATATATAGGAAAATCATCCAAGATTTTAGAGGAAGTTCCCGAAGGAGCGGTGGTAAGTGGGGATGCGCTACCGACAGTCGAAGAAGTTAAAAGATTTGTGGAAGAAACGGGAGTAGATTTAGTTGCTCCAGCAGTAGGCAATCTCCATGGAATGTTTAAAAATACTCCCAATCCCGAATTAGATATAGAATTGATTCGTTCAATTGGTAAATCAATCGGCGTGCCCATGGTCTTGCATGGCGGTTCGGGTATTAGTGACGAGGATTTCAGATCTGCCATAGAAGCGGGGATACGCATAATTCATATAAATACAGAATTAAGAGTAGCTTGGCGCAAAGGTATAGAAGGAGCGTTGGAAGATAAAACCCAAGTAGCTCCTTATAAAGTTTTCCCAGCATCAGAAGAGGGGGTGTATGAAGTGGTTAAAGACAGATTGAAATTGTTTAACGGGATGCTATAATCCCTCCTGCTATGACTTTAGAGATTCAGGCGCAAAAGCGCGAAATTTTAGGTAAAAAAACAAAAACCCTACGTAAAAATGGCTTGATTCCTGCTGAATTGTATGGAAGCGGTGCCCAAAACGAACATCTTCAGATAAAAGAAGCCGACTTTTCCAGAATTTATAAAGAGGCCGGAGAAAACACTATGATAAATTTGGTTTTTGGTGAAGAGACAAGGCCGGTATTAGTTCACGAAGTTCACATTAATCCTGTTACGGACGAGCTTTTAAACATTGATTTTTACCAAGTTGATTTAAAGAAAAAGGTAACGACTCATGTGCCTTTGGAATATGTTGGAGAATCACGTGCAGTTGAGGAACTGGGTGGAATCTTAAACAAGGTTTTGGATGAAGTAGAAGTAGAAGCATTGCCGTCAGACATTCCTCACGAGATAAAAGTGGACATTTCTGTCTTAGATGACTTTAGTAAATCGATTACGGTGGCTGACCTAAAAGTTGGAGCTAAGTTTGAAATATTAACGGATGACGAAACAGTAGTGGCAAGCATTACGGAGCCGAGAGAAGAAGAGGAGGAGCTAGAGGAAGAGCTATCTCCAGAAGATATTGAGGTTGAAGGCGAGAAGAAAGATAGAGATGGCGAAACAAAAGAAGGTGAAGATGATGATGAGGATAAAACCGCCAAGCTAAACGCCTAAAGCGTCGCTCAAGGAGGTGGTCTGCCCGATCGGTAAAACTGATTTAGGGGACAAAGACGCTAACTAAGGGGGCCCTTGATACGTTATAATAAATAGCAATGAGACCCAAACCTCGCTTATTGATAGATATAAGGAGAGGGTCGAGGGTTGATGTTTTTGCCCCACGTTCGGGGCGCGTTAACTTGAGTCCTATCTCTAAGACAAAGACACGAGTTCCTTATATAAGGCCTGTTTTAGGAACTTTGGTGGCTATTGGATTTGTGCTTATGACCAACGGTTCTGTTTTTGCTCCGATTGGCGGAGGTGTTAGGGCCTTAACTGTTGAGCAAGAACGTGAACAGCTGGAAGACCAACTTCAACAGTATGAATATCAGATAGAGCAATATCAGGAGACGATTAAAGAATATCAAAAAAAGGGAGACACCCTTCAGGGAGAGATAAACCGCCTCAATGCTCGTATAGCCAGTATTAATGGCCAGATAGATACAATTAATTCTTCTTTAAATAAATTAAATGGACAAATCAAAAGCACTGCCTCAAAAATAGAAGAGGTTAGGAGCAGGATCGGGCGTAGCAAGACCATCCTTTCGGACGTAGTTCAACGAATGAACCGAGACGACGAAAAGGGTATATTAGAAATCTTATTAGCTAACCAAAACCTTTCCGATTTCTTTACTAGCGTTAATGATCTTCTGGTGGTGCAAGAGGGCTTAAAAGATACCCTAATAGAGCTTGCCGAGTCCCAAGAGGAGTTGATTACTCATAAAGAAATACTGGCTCTTGAGAAATCCGACGTGGAGGCGCTTCGTCTTTATCAGGTTAAGCAAAAACAGGAAGTTGATTCTGTGAAGTCAGAAAAAGACACCTTGCTTAATGTGACCAAGGGCGAAGAGGCCACTTACCAACAACTCCTAACCGTTACCGAAAGAAGCGCTGCTGAAATTAGAGCTAGAATCTTTCGCCTATTGGGTGGTGGGCAAATGACATTTGAAGAGGCCTACAATTTTGCTAAGTATGCAGAAAAGAGAACGGGCGTGAGGGCTGCTCTTATTTTGGCTGTGCTTGATAGAGAGTCCGCCCTTGGTAGGAATGTGGGGCAGTGTAATTATAAGACCGCTATGGCGCCTGGACCCCCAGAATCCAGACGAGACGATATAACTCCATTCTTACAAATCGTAAAAGAACTGAACATAGACCCGGACAAAGTTTATGTCTCTTGTCCGATTACATCAGACGGATCTTATGGAGGCGCAATGGGTCCTGCCCAGTTCATTCCATCAACTTGGATAGGGTATAAGGCGCGCGTGGAGGCGGTAACTGGCAATAGACCCGCCAATCCGTGGAACAATTTGGACGCCTTCGTAGCATCAGGACTTTATCTTAAAGATTCTGGAGCTTCATCAAACGAGTTGGCTGCGGCAGCTAGATATTATTGTGGAGGTAATTGGCAAAGATATGTGTGCACCGATGTTTATGGGCGTGCCGTTATAGAGCATGCAGCTCAATTCGAGAGAGATATCAAGCTATTAGAAAGTTAATTTTTAACCCTCGCTTTCCTTTTTAGCTTTTTGAAAGGCCTTAATGATGGGCGTTATATCTCCTTCAAGGATTTTTTCTAAATTGTGCCACTTCTTACCGATACGATGATCGGTGATGCGGTCTTGAGGAAAATTGTATGTGCGAATCTTCTCCGATCGGTCACCTGATCCTATTTGGCTACGCCTCAACTCTCCCATCTCTTGCCCCTGTTTCTCGATTTGAGCTTCATAGAGTTTAGAACGAAGGACCTCTAGGGCAACCTCACGATTACTTTGTTGACTTCGTCCAGCTTGCGAGCTTACAACAACCCCGGTTGGCTTATGGACTATCCTTACGGCCGTTTCTACTTTATTAACGTTTTGACCACCCGGACCACTTGAACGGAAGAAAGAAACGTCTAGATCGCTTGGATTAATAGCTACTTCTTGGGCCTCAACTACGGGCATTATTGCTACAGAAGCAGTTGACGTATGAATACGGCCTGACTTTTCTGTTTTAGGAATACGTTGGACACGATGTACTCCAGATTCCTGCCTAAGTTTTTCATATACTCCCTCACCCCTAATTTGAGCCACGAAAGATTTATAGCCATCCAAGGAGGTTTGACTTGTGTCTAAAACAGTAAATTTCCAACCCTCATTTTCAGCGAAACGCTGATACATGCGGGCTAGGTCGCCCGCAAAAATAGCGGCTTCGTCACCGCCCGCACCAGCCCTTATTTCGAGTATTGCTTTGTCACTCATAGGTCCACCTGCCTCGTGGTGCTTACAAAGTAAGCGCCTTTCGGGGGATTTACTTGGATGTCTTTTCGGGGGTCTTCTTGGGTTTCTTAGTGGGCTTAATTTTTTCGGTTTTGGCTATTTTTGGTTTTCTTTTGGAAGCAGACCTGCTTTTAATAGATGCCTTTGTGAGTTCCGCCTTCGCTCGTCGCGCCTTAAACTTTTCTACTCTTCCAGCAGTATCAACAAGTCGTTCTTGACCCGTGAAGAAGGGGTGACAGTTAGAACAAATTTCTACCTCCATTTTCTCCCGAGTAGAGCCAATTTCATGCGTTTTCCCGCATGAACACAGAGTTTTTGAGTTTTTGTAGTATGTTGGGTGGGTATCCTTTTTCATTAAATTTAACTTATTTGTAATGACTTCGTGATTAGATTAGCTTAAAGAAATCTAAAATTCTTCATTAAAACCCCTTTTTGCTATGTATTACGTATGCGTAATACATAATAATCTCTAACGGCATAAGGTTTAACGGGCTTATTATCAGTAATTATGGGGATATAGTCAATCCCGTTTACTTGAGCCCCGTTAAAATCAAGCTACCCCTAGGGAGCTGTCGGACGTACTCTTGCGCCCTGCTTCTAACGAGGTAGAATAGTAATGGCCACATATGTCTTGACTTTTTAGTCAAGTCGTGGTATAAACTTACCATATGGTAGAAAGTACCAAATAAGAGGTAAAAGGCAGTAATTCTGTCGCTTTCTGCTTTGTACATTTATCAACCTATTCATATAGGAAAATAGCAGGACAAAAAATCTACACCTAGCATGTGCTAAGTGTCCGTCAGAAATGGTGGACACTTAGCACATGCTAGCACTCCCTAGAGAGGAGGGTCTGATGCTGTGCAATGGTAATAGAAAGGACGGAGCCCACTGCGGTAATCGCATTAGAGTGGGTACCAACCCGCCCTACTGTTATCACCATAAGCGTCAGGCTCCCCGAAAGAAGGGAAACAAGATGTCCAAAGACAAGTCGGCGCGTCGCCGTATCAATGCAGTGGAGACCGCGGTCTCCGACATCCGTGCCGACGTGGCTCGGATTCCGGGAGAGACGGCGAATGCGATCACAAACGCATTCGGTCGTCTCTGGGGTCAAGTCCAGGCGGCCGATCAGGCCGTCGAAGACCGGCTCCGTCGAGACCTCGACCGCGAGCGCGATGAGCGTTTGCGGGGTGAGGCCCACGGCCGGAACGGTCGTCGGTTCCTCGCCGGTCTTGGTGCCGTGGCGATCTTGATCGCCACGATTGGCACGGTGTTGGCGCTCGCCATCGCCGGCCGGAATGCCGGTGATATCAGCGCCGTCGACGACCGCATCGACGGAGTCGTGACTTCCATCGCCAACCTTCGCTCTGACTTCGAGCGGTTCACACTCGACTTCGGTCCGCGTGTTGGCGCCCTGAAGGCGGACGTGGCTGGCAACGACCAGGAAATCGCGAATCTTCGCGGGTGGCTGAGCGAAAAGCTCGGCTACATCCAAGGAGACATCGACAGGGTGTACGCCCTCATCGATGCTCATCTTCTGGATCACCCCGGAGCGTGGGAAGCGGACGAGTTTCGTCTGATGGTGCTCGGCGTTCTCAATGAGTGCGGCATTCCATGCCGCACCTGCGAGGTTCCTTCGTCGACGGCGCCCTATGAACCGCCGACAACCCGAGGGGGTGGTGGCTCAACGACGACCACCGAGGGTTCGACGACGACCGAGGTGCCGACGACCACTGAACCGACCACGACTACGACCCCAAATGTCGGCCCTGAAATCATCTCGATTTCGGCGACGCTCGGGGAGACGAATTGTGAAGGTTTCGCAGAGGTCGTCTTCGGAGCGAACGTTTCCGATCCAGACGGCGTGAGGTCGGTTGTGTTCTCTCTGGCAAATGGCCCGTACTACTTGGGTCGGCACACCGTCACCGTGACGGCGACGGACAACCTTGGAGCATCGACGAGTCGCTCCTATAGGTTCAACGTCCCGGAGGTGGAGAACCCCGAAGCTTGCTCCGGACAGCCCACCATCCCGACAGAGTCGTCCGCCACCACCGAGGGTGGTGGTAGTCAGCCGACTATCCCGTAACGATTCCGTGTAGGTAGCGTCCTGGCTATATTCGGGTCTGTCTAAGATCCGAAAAATCCCTCCGACGAAATGTGTGTTCGCGCACAAAATAGTCGGAGGGACCTACGCCTAAACTCTTGAAAATAAAGCGTCAAGGGTTTAAATGTGGGTAATAAAGCTCGCATAAAGGTTAAAAATAAATACAAAAAACAAATGACTAATTTGTTAAAAGGTCAAAGAAAAGGATTGATAGCCATTGTAACTGGTTTATTTGTGGCAGCTAACTTAGCGCTACCGTTGATTAACACCGTTTTCGCCGCTGCCGTATTTAATCAGGGCTCTCAACCTTATGATTTTCTACGAGTAGGGAGCTCCACTAATCAAGGAGGAACCTATAATTGGCAAAATCAAAGCGTAAACGCCGAACTTGGTGATAAAGTTGCTGCCGTATTATTTTTCAATAATACCGGTGACGATAGAGCCAACGGTGCCAAAGTGAGGATATATCCGACTATTTCATCTGATGGTCGCAAAGTGGTTATCAGGGGTTATATCTGGGCGAATAACGCTCCCCAGAAAGCCGAAACAGTGGTTGTTAATTTAACCGGAGACGGAAAGATTACAGATGTGGATCATCTTGCTACTGTTCAGACCACTCACTGGAACCCAGTGCACGAAGTTCCTCTCTCGGGCGACCCAGAGGACGTGCTTGATAGTAGCGGTCTTTCAGTCGGGAATATTAAGCCCGGCGAGAGAAACGCTGGCTTCGTCGTAGTTAGTTTCAGGGTTAATGGTGACGAGAATCCTGGACCAACAGGGGGTGCACCCGAAGCCACCACTGTCTCTGCTACAAACGTAGATAGAAACAGTGCTACATTGCATTGTGATGTTGACCCCAATGGAGCCAACACAGAAGCTTGGTTTGAGTACGGTGAGAATAGCAACAACTTAAATAAAGAGACCAGTGTAAGAATTATTGGCAAGAACAATGACACCTTCTCTTTTACTAGAGTTGCTACCGGTCTCGACGAAGACACTAAGTATTACTTCCGCTGTGTAGCTAAAAATAGCGAAGGCACAGACAGGGGTAATATTTTGAACTTCACTACAGACGATGACGATCCCGGACCAACAGAAGACGCGCCCGAGGCAACTACTGTCTCTGCTACTGACGTAGACGAAGATAGTGCAACCTTGCGTTGTGATGTAGATGCTAATGGCAATGATACTGAAGTTTGGTTTGAGTGGGGCGAGGACGACGATGATCTCGATGAAGACACATCTAAGGTTGATGTTGATGCTGATGAAACTAACGAAAGAGTTGAAATAGACATTGACGACTTGGATGAGGACACTAAGTATTACTTCCGCTGTGTAGCTAAAAATAGCGAAGGCACAGACAGGGGTAATATTTTGAACTTCACTACAGACGATAACGGCGGTGGATCAGGCGACAAGCCAAGCGCCACAACCTTGTCTGCCGATAGGATAGATGAAGATAGCGCCCGTTTGCGCTGTGAAGTTGATACTAATGGCGACGATGCCGATGTTTGGTTTGAGTGGGGTGAAGACACCGACTTAGATGAAAAGACCTCTAAAATAAGTGTTCAAGATGGAGAGACAAATGAAATAGTTACAAAGATCATTTCTGGTCTCGACGAGGACACTAAGTATTACTTCCGTTGTTTTATAGAAGATGACGGTGGTGAGGAAGATGAGGGTTCTACTAGAAGCTTTACTACAGACGAAAACGGTGGAAGTTCATCTGACGAAGGGCCCGATGTAACTACTTTGGCTCCGACTGGAGTTGGACAAAACGAAGCTACTCTAGAGGGCGATGTTGATGCCAATGGTAACGACACAGATGTGTGGTTCCAATGGGGCACTAGTGTCTCTAATCTTAACAGGGAGACCTCTCGCGATGATATAGGCGATAACGATAATATCGATTTCGACTACAGAATCACCGGTCTCGCTTCTCAAACTACTTACTACTACCGCGCTGTAGCTAGAAACAGTGAGGGTACCGACTACGGTTTTGTTAGAAGTTTCCGTACTGGAGCTCCGATAGTAAACGTAGTTACCCGAATTGTTGAAGTTTTCAGGACGGTTGAAGTAGAAGAAGAGCCAGAAATAGAAGCTCTCATAATTACCCTTGACGCTGACAGAATCGGCGCTGAGGATAGTCGCGAGATTAGCTACACAGTTTCTTACGAGAATCGCACCGATGAAACCTTCACCGATGCACAACTGTTAGTTGATCTCCCTCGTGAGCTTGATTTCGTTGATGCAGATCCGAATGCCGACAATGACCGAAATGATGTGCTGACATTTAATATCGGCACCATCAGTCCGGACGAACAAGATTCATTCGTGATTACCACAGAGGTAAGCAACAGTGTCGATGTAAATGACACTATCCGCTTTACTGCTGACGTGGAATACACAGACAGCGGAACTCGTAAAGTTGTGACCGTTATTGACGAACACACTTTTGGAGAGTTGATTAGCGGTAGGGTTGGCGGAACTTTCACCGCTTTACTTCTAGACAGCTTGCGTGATTTCTTCACGAGCCCGATCTTGTGGCTGTTCTTACTCATCCTCTTGATCTACTTTGCAGTTCGTTACTTTGTCGCTGGACGTGACAAAAGGTCTGCCGCACTAGTGTAACCTGTGTTGAACCAGCATTGCCTACGAGTAGGCGTGTTGGTAAAGTGAGTGTCCTAGACAAAACGAACTCTTAAAAGAAAAGCCCCCGTAGTGGGGGCTTTTCTGATGGGGCTTGCCCCGATCCTTGTCTACCGGCAGGCAGGGTTGACGACATACATTTGACTCATATAATATGGAGACGGTCGGTTATGAATTGTTATACATTATGGAACAGCCATAAAGACAACTGACATACGAGAACTTTAAGAAATAGAGGTTCCACCTCTACAGATGCTTATGCCCCTTCGGCAAAATATATAAGCTTTTGTAGAGGTGGAATTTTCTTATAGAAAAAGCAGAACGCTTTTTAGTTGTCCCAAACCTGCCCATCGGCAGGTAGATCTACATTAGGTAGACAAAGTCTATTCCCTTTGGAGCTCAACTTCAGAGAGAATTAATTAGGAGGATTTGATCCTGGTCCAGGATGAACGCTGGCGGCGTGGATAAGGCATGCAAGTCGAGCGGTCCGACTTAGGTCGGACAGCGGCAGACGAGTTAGTAGCACCCTGGCATCTACCCTTAAGTCAGGCATAAGCCATCGAAAGGTGGTCTAATACCTGATAGTTCCGGAAACGGTAAAGTCGCAAGACGCTTAAGGAGGAGCCTAGGCCCGATCAGCTTGATGGTGTCGGTAACGGCGCACCATGGCTACGACCGGTAGGGGAGGTGAGAGCCTGACCCCCAACGACGGAACTGAGACACGGTCCGTACACCTACGGGTGGCCGCAGTCGAGAATATTCCACAATGGGCGAAAGCCTGATGGAGCGACGCCGCGTGCAGGAAGACGGCCTTCGGGTTGTAAACTGCTTTTCTAAGGGAAGAATATATGACGGTACCTTAGGAATAAGGAGTGGCTAAATTCGTGCCAGCAGCAGCGGTAATACGAATACTCCAAGCGTTATCCGAATTTATTGGGCGTAAAGCGTACGTAGGGGGCTTGATGCGTCTGTTGTTAAATCTCACCGCCCAACGGTGAGGCCGCAGCAGATACGGTCAGGCTAGAGGATGCGAGAGGTCTTAGGAACGCACGGTGTAGGGGTGGTATCCGTTGATATCGTGCGGAACACCAAAGGCGAAGGCAAGAGACTGGCGTATTCCTGACCCTGAGGTACGAAAGCGTGGGTAGCGAACGGGATTAGATACCCCGGTAGTCCACGCTGTAAACGATGTCGGCTAGCTGTTTCGAGTATCGACCCTCGGAGTGGCGCAGCTAACGCGGTAAGCCGACCGCCTGGGAAGTACGACCGCAAGGTTAAAACTCAAAGGAATAGACGGGGGCTCGCACAAGCGGAGGAACATGAGGTTTAATTCGATATTAAGCGAGGAACCTTACCTGGGCTTGACATCCCGACCACCACTTTCTGAAAGGAAGGTTTTCCTAATTTATTAGGAGGTCGGGACAGGTGCTGCATGGTTGCCGTCAGCTCGTGTCTTGAGATGTACCATTAAGTTGGGAAACGAGCGCAACCCTCATTATCAGTTATATGTGTCTGGTGAAACTGCCCTGATTCACAGGGAGGAAGGAGAGGATGACGTCAAATCAGCATGGCCCTTTGATGCCCAGGGCGACACTCATGTTACAATGGCCGATACAAAGAGCTGCCAAGGAGCAATCTGGAGCTAATCTCTAAAAGTCGGCCCAAGTTCGGATTGGAGGCTGCAACTCGCCTCCATGAAGTCGGATTCGCTAGTAATCGCGCATCAGCCATGGCGCGGTGAATACGTTCCCGAGCCTTGTACTCACCGCCCGTCACGTCAAGGGAGCCGGGAGTACCTGAAGCTTCAACTAGTTTGGAGTTAGGGTAAGTTCGGTGACATGGACGAAGTCGTAACAAGGCACGTGTAGCGGAAGCTGTACGTGGAACAATTAAACTTTGAGAATAGGTCCCCGACCTAAATCGGGGAGATGTTGATCGAGGAGTCTTCAAGTCTCGATTATCCAGAGTTACTGGATTAAAAGATTTTGTTGCCAAGATATCTTGGGACAACTAAAAAGCGTTTTAAGAAAAGTCCGTTCATTTGAGCGGACTTTTCTTTTAGCATACAATTAATGAGATATGCCCGAAGATAAAATACAAGCAGAAATGGGAGACAAGACAATTCTTCTAGTCGAAGACGACCCCTTTTTGTCGAGCCTTCTAACAACTCGTTTGCAAAAAGCCGGTTTGAAGGTAGTTAGGGCTATGACGGGTGAAGAAGCGCTATCTATATTAAGAGCTGAAACTAAGCCGGATTTGATACTTTTAGACATTATATTGCCTCAAAAATCGGGGTTTGAAGTACTGGAAGAAATTCAGGCAGATCCAACCTTAGATAGGGCGCCTGTCATTATTACATCTAATTTAGGACAGAGTAGCGATATTGAAAGAGGTAAACAATTAGGCGTAATTAACTATTTCGTAAAAGCCCAAATGCCCATAGATACACTAGTAGAGGAGATTAAAAAAGTAGTAAATAAATAAATCTTAATTATCCACCACCCCCCCCATATATTTGGTATAATAAGAGTAATAAAATAAAAAGTCGTTTTTAAGCTTAATAAAATGGAACAAACAAAAAAAGGTTTTACTTTAGTTGAACTGCTGATTGTCATTGGCATCTTGGGTGTTTTGGCTTCCGCAGTAGTAGTAGTTCTAAACCCCGCTGAGCTTTTGAAGCAGGCGAGGGACTCACAGAGGTTGCAGGATTTGTCTAGTATCAATTCTGCCCTTGGTCTCTATCTGGTTTCAACCTCTAGCCCCGCTGTTGGTACTGGAGTGACGACCGTAACGCAGGCCTCGGGAGCGTGCGATGAAGCTATGACTGCTAGCACAACGGCTGTTAGAACAACGGGTGGCGTTGGATGGGTTTATGTTGATTTTGACGAACTTACGGGAGGGTCTCCTTTGTCCGTCTTGCCAATAGATCCCACAAACAGTGGAAATTATGCTTATTGTTATAACGGCTCTAGCACTACTGACACTTGGGAGTTAACAACCGTTCTAGAGAGCACCAAATATGCCACTACCGAAGACCTAGATGGTGGTGATGGAGGAACAGATGCTGCAGTTTACGAGATTGGTAACGATCCGGGGTTAGACCTTATAACTGACTAGTATCAATTTGAGCGAATTTTTTGTTAGTTTTATACCGACCGCCCTTGTTCTTGTGGCGGTTGGTATAGTTTTGGGGTTGTTCCAAGCTGGTTCAGTTAGGGCAGTTGAGCGTGCGAAGCGTTTATTTTATATATTTGGAGGAGCTGTTTTGGCTTATAGCTCATACCTTTCATATCTGCAATATAAAATTTGGCAAGGCAATGAGTTGGGCCGATTCCTTTTTTTTGGAGAACAGGGCACATATTACTTTAAGTACATTTCTTATCATTTCTTTTTTCCTTATTTAATTGCACTTCTTTTAGCCCTTATTTTTATAAAAGCCCTAGAAGCTATTAATGCTAAAAGAGGCGGACTGATATTTGAAGAAGAAGAATCATATATTGCGGGGCTCTTTATGTTTCTATCTAGTTATCCGGGGATTCTAATATATCTTTTTTCAATACTGGTCGTATATTTGTTCTGGCATATATTCGAAATGGTTAAAGAGGCAAGAAATGCCAGACTACCCCTTTACTATTTATGGTCAACAGCCGCTCTGTTAATGACGTTTATCTGGTACTCACCCTTCGTGAAGTCTGATATTTGGCTTTTGCTCAAAATCTAAACGTGGGTTTGTGTTAAAATTGAATAAAGAAGGGTTTTATCACCCCATTTCTTAGTATGACTACAATTCCAGATTCAAAATTAAAAGAAATGCTTCTAGCCGACGGGCTAGTAACAGAAGAATCTTTCAACTCCATTGCAGAGGAGGCGACTCGCCTCGGCAATACTATTGCCGAAGTTCTAATATCTAGAAATATTATTACTAATGAGTATTTTCTTAACTTAGCATCGAGATATTTAAATGTTCCCCTTGCCCAGTTGGGAGAAAAAGATATTGATACAAATATATTAAATCTTTTACCCGAAGACGTTGCTCGCCAGAAGAGAACTGTGCCTTTTGGACGCAATCAAGATGGGTCAATATTGGTGGCCATGGAAGATCCGGGCAACTTAGTGGATGTGGAGTTTTTGGAACGCTATATTAAAGCCCGCGTTGTGCCCTACTTAGCGTCTGGTGATGATTTAAATAAGGGGTTTTCTCTTTATAGCCGAACAACGGTTCAGGGATTCAAAAAGATAATAGAAGACAATATTAAGCTTTCCCTCCAGAGTAGAACCAGGGGAGAAGAAGCGGCGGGGGACGTTCCTATTGTTGCTATAGTGGACAACATTTTGTCTTATGCTATGTCGCTTAAAGCATCCGATGTCCACATGGAGATTTTTGATAACTTTATCATCATTCGTTACAGAATTGACGGAGTGCTTCATGAGATATTAAGAATCCCCAAAGACGTCCATCCGGCGATTATAGCTAGGATCAAAATGTTGGGCGAGCTCAAAATTGACGAACATTCTAAGCCACAAGATGGAAGATTTAGATATAAAGTGGGTGGTGATGTGGTGGATATCAGGGTCTCTATAATGCCGACTTTCTATGGAGAAAAGGCAGTGATGCGTCTTCTAAGATCCACCAATCGACCGCTTTCTTTTAAAGAATTAGGTATGTTTGACGATACCGCTAAAATCTTAAATGAAAGCATTAATAAAAGTTACGGCATGGTGTTAGTAACTGGACCCACCGGCTCTGGTAAGACGACGACCCTTTATTCGGTATTGAATTTACTTAACAAACCGGAAGTTAATATTGTTACCATTGAAGATCCGATTGAGTATGACATGAATTATATTAACCAAACCCAAATTAACCCCGCAGCTGGCGTTACTTTTGCCACCGGTTTACGTTCATTCTTGAGGCAAGATCCAAACGTCATTATGGTTGGTGAAATTCGCGATCCGGAGACGGCTGAAATTGCTATTCAATCAGCCCTAACGGGTCATTTGGTGCTCTCAACTCTTCACACCAACGATGCTGCCACCAGCGTACCAAGATTGATGGACATGGATGTCCCACCCTTCTTGGCATCAGCAGTTTTAAACGCCATATTGGCTCAAAGATTAGTGAGGCAGATTCATACCGACTGTGTTGAATCATACGAGCCCGATCGGGTCACTATAGACGCTGTAAAAAAACAGTTAGAAGAATTGGGATTGAATCCGGAAGACCATAAATTGCCCAAACGGCTTTATAGGGGTGGTGGTTGTGTGGCAGATGGATATACGGGCTATCAAGGCAGAGTTGGCATATTCGAAGTGCTTAATGTTAGTGACAATATTCGAGGAATTATTAATAAACCTGAATTTTCCCTGGAAGAACTAAAGACAGTCGCTCGTAAAGAAGGGATGATAAGTATGTTTGAGGACGGTCTTCGTAAGGCCGAACAAGGTATCACAACCATAGAAGAGATTATGAGAGTAATCAGGGAATAAATGAATATCAAATTCATAGTTAAATCAAAGATTTAAATTCAATTAGGATGTCTAGATTTCACTACATAGCATCTAATGTCGAGGGTAAGGTTATTGAGGGGGATATAACTTCTGGAAGCTCGTCGGCTGTTTTGGGTTGGATGTCTGACCAGGGCCTTAAGCCCGTCTCTGTTAAAGAGATAAAAACCATCTCGTGGACAAAGCGATCTTTAAAAGAAAGTATCAATATAGAGGACAAGGTTTTCTTAACTAAATATTTGGGCCTGATGCTTAAGGTGGGGACAGACCTTTTTAAGGCCATTGATATTTTGATTGCTGATTTTGACAAGCAATCTGTTAAGACATTGCTTTTAGAAATAAAAGATACCTTGACGAAGGGACAACCTCTCTATACGGCCTTTGCTAATCACCCTAAAGAGTTTTCGCCCGTTTTTACCAGCTTAATAAGGGCCGGAGAAGAATCGGGTGGTTTACAAGAAACCTTTGATCGTTTAAGTCACGATACGGAAAAAGAGAAAGAATTACGCTCAAAAGTAAAAGGAGCTCTGATTTACCCCGTGATTTTGGTTGGGCTTTCTCTCATTATTCTTTTCCTAATGGTGTCCCTGGCTTTACCCAAAATTGCAGAAGCATTTTTGTCCGGTGCGGAGGAAGTACCCACATTCTCTAAAGTGGTCTTTGGGATAGGTCTCTTTTTTAGGGATTATATGTTGATAATTTTACCCGTTTTTATAGGAACAGGATTTGGACTTTTTTACTTTTTTGCTAAAACTGAAGGAGGAAAAAAGATTTGGACAAGGGTGGTCAATAAAACTCCGATTGTAAAAGGAGTGGTCAAGAAAATAGCTGTTCAAAGATTTGCGAGCACTCTTTCTTCGCTTTTGCGTTCGGGCGTTCCCATCCTAGATGCCCTTGAGATTACAGCCGACGCTGTCGGGTCGGTAGAGCTAGAGACAATCTTGAGGCGTATTTCTAGGGAAGGCATAGCCAAAGGACTGACTGTGGGAGAGG
>PFAH01000002.1:31754-57342 GCA_002773725.1 Candidatus Colwellbacteria bacterium CG10_big_fil_rev_8_21_14_0_10_42_22 | reverse complement strand
TCTATGAAGGTGAGATAGATTCATCTATCAAAACCTTAGTTTCTTTCTTAGAACCAATGCTTCTTTTGGTAATTGGTTTGATAGTGGCCCTGATTGCCCTGGCGATTATTGTCCCTGTTTATCAATTAGTTGGTCAGATATAGATTTAACAAAATGAGAAATAGGCAAAAAGGTTTTACGCTTCCAGAGCTCATGATCGTGATAGCTATTATGGGCATATTGGCCACGATAGGCACAAATAACTATTTCGGTTTTAGAAAAAAAGCAATTATTGACAGTGAGGCCGAACAGTTGGTTGGTTTTTTAAGGGAAGCGACCAGCAGGGCAAGATCGGGAGAGGACGGCGTTGTTTGGGCAATAGAGGTAGAAAATGGCGACTCGGATTATTACCAACTTCGAAGCGGGGGAATCGCAGGAGACGTTGTAAGTGTTCATTATTTAGATTCGGCGATTAAATTTTCTGACGAGACCGCAAGCATTAACAAAGCCCTTTTGGCTAGTCCCAACATTCAGGTAATTGGGACAGACAGCACTATTACACTTACTACCATAGATGGATCTTTGGAGGATGTAATAGAAATGGACACATATGGAGTAATTACTAGAACCAGCAATTATTAAATGACATCTTACAAGAATAAGGGACAATCTCTTCTTGAAATTCTTATAGCTATTAGCATATCCGCCATTATTATTGGCTCTGCTGTAACCGCAGTCATGATTGCATTGAGAACAAGCAAAGATACTTCGGAATCCCAGAAAGCGTATGCTATCGCTCAAGATATATTAGAAAACGTACGTTCGTATGCTGAAGGAAATTGGGCAACTTTTTATGCGACCACTACTTCTAGTGAGACATATTATTTAGCCGAGGACGTCATCACGGCTACGTCTACTACATTATCTTTGAATACGGGGACCACAACAGTTTCTCTGTCCGAAAACGACATTACCACCACTTACACAGCTTGGTTTACGACTGATCCTGTTTATCGAAATACAAATAATAAAATTACAACCAATGAATCATATCCAAACATAGTGGACCCCATAACGCTTAATATAACCGCTCATGTCAGTTGGCCGGTGGGAGATGATACTAAACAAATTCAATTATCTCAATATATATCAAGAATTAGAAGCGATACGTATATATTCACCGATTGGAGTGGCAGCGATGGGCAGGTGGGGCCTATAACGGATCCATTAGATCCGGACTATTTTAGCGCAGATTCTATAATAGCCACAGGAACAGGCGCTATTACGTTTCCTTAAGAAGTTATTAAATAAATGATTGGAAGCACAATAAAAGTAAAACACCTAACAAATTTATTACTAACTGTATTAGCAATATTCTTTGTGTCTGGAGTTTTGGCAGATAGCGTCGATAGGGGCGTGAATGATGGTGCAAACGACGGATATCAATCGAGCGAGACCCTGTCCGTCTTTCAAAGCAACAGAGAATACGGCTTAACCGGAGAAGATGATGACGCTTCGTACCATTATAATGGCTGGTTTAGATTCGCAAGCATAGCGATTTTACCCGGTTCAACTATTAACAGCGCCACTTTACGCATTAAGAGTACTACGGATTCTTTCGGTTCAGGCACTGCGAACACAATTCTCTATGGAGTAGACGAAGACAATCATATTGCACCCACAAATACTGCTACATGGCAAACCGACCACTCCATTCATACAAGTGCCAGCGCAACTTGGGATTTTACGATTATAGATAGCGATGACATAACCATGGATTCGCCGGATATATCTTCTATTATTCAAGAAATAGTAAATAGATCTGGATGGTCTTCGGGAAATGCTATTGGCATTCACTGGGATGAAAATATGTCTGACATAGACCGCGCTCAGGGTTGGGCTACTTATGAAAATACATCTTATACACAACCCAAGTTGATTATAGATTGGACGCCACCGGGGATAACTCTATCAACTACCTCAATAACAGCCACAGAAGATGGGTCTACGGGTCAATACACAATTGTTTTAAACGAAGCACCATCGGCGGATGTAGTGGCGAGTATTAGTGTGTTAGGTTCTGATATAACTCGTTCACCAGCATCTCTCACTTTTACTACAAGCAATTGGGCTACCCCACAAACTGTTACAATTACTGCCGTCGATGATGATTTAGATGAAAACAATGAAAACCACACAGTAACACACAGTGTTTCCAGTTCTGACAATAGTTATGATGGAATGTCTATCAGTGATGTGACGGTAACCGTAACGGACAACGATACGGCCGGCATAACAATTACAGAGACAGATAGTTCTACCGACGTCGAAGAAGGGGGTGGTACGGATACATATACAGTAGTTCTTGATAGTAAGCCAACGGCATCTGTAAGCGTTGTGATTTCAACAGATGATGGTCAAGTTACAACTAATCCTGTTGGCCCTCTTACATTTACAACCTCTGATTGGAATACGCCTCAAACTATTACTGTGACAGCTGTCGACGACGAGGATGTTGAAGATATTATCCACGCAGACATAATTTCACATAAGGCCTCTAGTAGTGACGCAAAATACTCTGGATTAGAAGAGCAGGTTGTTGTACATATTACTGATAACGACGTCCTAAATACCGGTTGGTTACAATCCTCAACTTTTGATACAGGTAAAACAAACGGTTTCGCGATTAACTCCATAATGTGGAACGGCACTCAAAATAGTGGATCTGTCAGTTTTCAGCTAGCCGTTTTCTACGGGGATGGAGATATAAACTTTACGGGTCCGAACAACAGTTCTGTGGCTGTTTATGAAGCAGATGAAGGCGTGCCAGTTAGGATAGAGAGTGCCAACTATCATCCATTTGAGTCCGGCTACCAATATTTTAGGTACAAAGTTTATATCAATAAAGGAGCTACTGACCCACCTGTAATTAATGAGATTATTATCAACTATTCGTCTTAGAGTACCCAAGATGAACCTTAAAGAAAATAACCAAGGAATTTCAGCGCTCCCAATTGTTTTAATAATATCCAGTATTATTTTAGAGGTGTTGGTATCTGGCTTGGTGGTTGGTAATTTGTTAAGCAGTAGCTTGCTTGGAGAACAAGCTTCTTTAGAAGCCATCGAAATTGCTAAAAGTGGTGCTCACGATGCCATTACACGTGTTATTCGATATGTTGATTGTCCAGATATAGGAGATCAATATTGTCCAGGAACAGCAAGCTCAACTATTGGAAATGGAATTGTTTGTAATTACATAGGACAATCGGGCTCGGGTCACGATTTAGAAATTACGATATACTCAAAGGGGGTAGTTAAGAGGAGAGAAAGATATATGAAAGTTCTTATTTCAGCCGACCCCTTTGAATCTAAGGTCCAAGTTGTTGAAATGAAAGAGGTGGAAAATCCGAATATAGAGACGCTTAATAATTGTTTATGATTAAACTGTCAAAAATATTTACAAAACTTAGTCCCAGAATGGAAGTGGCAGGATTGTGGATAGGAAATGGAGTGGTCAGCTATCACAACCTTGTTTCAAAAGACGGGGAACAGCTTTCGTTGAGATTGCCTCCGGGAGTTGTAAGCGGAGGGAAGGTCCAAAACCAAGATGCCCTCACAAGTGTTTTACGGGAACTACGCAAAAGAACGTCGGGCACTGCTTCTAAAAAGGAGCAAGGCGTTATTTTGACCATCCCTATTAATACTATCTATATTCAACCTTTTACTTTACCGTCCGTCGCCTCCAGCGACCTAAAAGAATCAGCTCTTTTAAATATGCGAATGATATCTCCGATAGGTATAGAAAATGCATATTATGATTGGCAAAAAATCTCTGACGATAATGCAAATCAATTGCAAGCCGTGGGAGCTTTTGTGTTGAAAGATATTGTAGACGCTTTTGTTGGAAGCGTTCAAAACGCTGGTTATGCCGTGGCGGCAGTAGAATTTTCTACACTAAGCATTTCTCGAGCTGCTCTTAGGGCGCAAGTTATTGATTCTCAGGAGCCCACCTTGATTACAAGAGCTACATCCGAGGGATTAGATTTCTCCGTGACCTATAAAGGACATCTTTTTTTCCACCACCTTACAGCTTGGAATAACTTTCAAGAGGGTGGCAAGAGTATTTCTTTAGATAGATTTAAAGAGCGTTTTGCGGATGAAGTTCGTAAGGTAATTAATTTTTATTCCACTAATCAGAGTGGTCAAGAGATCAGAAAGATGATTCTATTGTCCGCTGATTATATTGAAGAAATAAGCAAAGTAATTTCCGACAACTTTCCTGGTATTGAAGTTAAGCAAGTTGATGTAACGCAGGTAAATCCGGCAACGGGAGCGGCTATCAGGGGGCTAACAAGAAGATCAATGGATACTGATATTAGTTTAGCTAGCTTGAGCGCTATAGAAGTTTTTAAAAAACGTCAGCTTAACGGATTTATATTAGCTTGGCGCAATATTTTAATTTTCACATTTAGTTTACTTCTTTTCATATTTCTAGGATCCGCTTTGAGTCTACAAAATTTTCAAAATAGAGTAATAGCCGATAGCTCGTTTGGTGCAGATTCAGCGAATATAACCGAATTAAATACCCTTGAAGAACAAGCCAAAAACTTTAACACCCTTTTAACTATGATTAAAAATATTGTATCGGAGAGGTATGAATATAATGTTTTCACAGAGGAGATAAACAAGTTGGCCGGCTCTTCTATTTCCATATTGCACATTCAAGCCGGCGGAAGTCCGTTATCTTTAAAAGTAGAAGGTGTGGGCAAAAACCAAGGGGCAATAGCTGATTATCAAAAACGTGTTTCAGGAAACCCTATGTTTCAGGACGTATCAATACCTTTAGCTAACACTAATGTGCGCGAAGACGGGAGCATCCTCTTTAATATGAGTTTAAAAGTTTTGAAAGTTAATCCTGGAGAATAGATTATCCAGGATTACCAAGTCCTCTTTTGTGATTTCTTTTAAAACGAATTGACCGGCTTTACCTGACTTTTTTCTGATTCCGATTCTGATGCGGTTAAAGTTTTTGGTTTTTAGATGATGAATAACCGATTCGACTCCTTTATGCCCTGCCGATCCTCGGTTTGAAGATGTTTTATATTGTCCCAGTTCTAAATCGCTATCGTCGTGTATAAGTACTAAATCTTCGGGTTTGACATTAAAATATTTAAGCGCTTTAAGCGTAGGAACACCGGAATTATTCATGAAGCTTAATAATTTTATAATCACAAAGTTTTCACTCTTGGCGTATATAAAATCATTCTTATATTTCTTGAAATCTATCTTATTTGTATTGGCCAAATAATCAGCATATAGAAACCCCACATTATGATAGGTATTTTTATATTTACCCTCGGGATTGCCAAGAGCTATTAATATTTTCGTATGTTTATCTGGCTTAGGCCAAAAATTGAGCTTGAACATGTATTTTAATTCTATTAAAATGCCTCCGATGAAACAATTCTTTCTTTCTGTTCTTGAGGTAGTTGAGGTTTTGATTATCGCCCTCGTCTCTATTTACTTTGTTTACGCCTTTATTGCCCAACCCTTCAGAGTAGAAGGATCAAGCATGGAGCCCAATTTTTCCGGAGGCGACTATTTGGTGGTGGACGAAGTTAGTTATAAATTCAGAAATCCGGAAAGGGGGGAAGTAATTGTTTTACACAACCCAACTAATGATACAGAATTTTTCATTAAACGTATTGTTGGTTTACCCGGCGAAGAATTGATTATTAGAGATGGACATGTTTTTGTTGATGGCGAATTGATAAAAGAGGAATATCTTCCTCGAGAAGTATCTATAAAAGGCGAGTACTATTTTAATCTGAACGATGGCGAATATTTTGTAATGGGAGATAATCGTTTACAAAGCTTCGACTCAAGGAGCTGGGGACCGCTTGGTAGAAGTGATATAGTTGGAACAGTTAGGGTGCGGTTTTGGCCCCTAAATGAATTTGAGATATATAAAGTTGAAACATAGTTCCAATGCCCGCTAAAGGACAAATGAAAAAAGAGACAAAAAAGCAAGTCAAGAGAGCGCTCAAAAAACCGACTTCTCATAAAAAACAGATTCTTCAATCTCCAAAAGGTATGCACGACATTTTGCCCGGCGGAATGCTTGTTAGAGAAAAACTCTACAAGTCAGTTAAAGCAATTTTTGAATTCTACGGCTTTAACAGAATAGAAACACCCATATTGGAGATGGAAGAGCTTTTTACTAAAACAGTAGGCGAAAACACAGATATTGTAGAGAAAGAAATGTACGCCATTAAGGGTAGGGGTGGCCAACGTTTAGTTATGCGTCCCGAGATGACCGCGTCAATAGTCAGAAGCTATCTTGAGCATGGTTTGCATCGGCAATCTCAACCGCAGTATTTATATTACATAGGACCCGCCTTTAGGCACGAAAATCCTCAAGCAGGTAGATATCGTCAATTTTGGCAAGTGGGCGCCGAGATTATAGGCGGAGAAGGCGATCCTGTTTATGATGCGCAGATAATATTAATCTTCTACAAACTCTTAGAAGAGTTGAAGGTTAAAAACATCACAGTTGGCATCAACAGTATCGGCGGTGCAGTTGATAGGCAAAATTATAAAAAGAAACTTCTAGAGCACTACAAGGATCACACTAAAGAGATTTGTAAAAATTGTGTTAGAAGAATGAAAACCAATCCGCTTCGTATGTTGGATTGTAAAAACAAGGTCTGTCGAGGTGTAATAGAAGAGGCACCCATTATTTTAGACAACCTATCAACTCCGTCTAAGACACACTTTAAGGGGGTGTTAGAATTTCTGGACGAGGCCAATATTCCATATATTTTACGACCGCGCTTGGTCAGAGGATTAGATTATTACAACAAAACTGTTTTTGAAATTTTCACAGGCGAGGGAGAAGATAGCCAACTTGCTCTGGTGGCGGGGGGGAGATACGACTATTTAGCGGAGACGTTGGGCAAACGTTCAACTGCCGGTGTGGGAGCTGCTATGGGCGTAGAAAGAGTGCTAGAAGTTTTAGAAGAACAAAACCCTGCCTTTGGAACGGTGCGTTCTAAGAAAAGCATTTATTTTGCACACGTTGGCCAACTGGCTAAGCTGAAGAGCTTACCTCTTTTAGAGAAACTTAGACAAGCCAACCTGCCCATCATTAGTAATCTTGGAAAGAAATCCCTTTCAAACCAATTAGAGAGCGCCAGCAAGACAGATGCTACGCTTGCTCTAATTTTCGGCCAAAAAGAGGTTTATGAGGACAATATTATTATCCGCGACATGAAGACCGGTAGCCAAGAAACGGTATCACTAGAAAAGATAGTGAAAGCGGTTAAGAAAAAGTTAAAGTAATGGATTGTTTATTTTGTAAGATAGCAAAGGGAGACATCCCGACTCACAAGATCTATGAGAACGACGATTCCATCGCCTTTTTGGACATTAATCCTTCTGCCGATGGCCATACAATGGTTATTTCCAAGAATCATCATGAAAATATTCAGGATATACCCGAAGATCTATTGGGGAAATTATCTAAAACGGTGAAAAGAGTGGTAGATATACTAGAAAAAGGCCTCAAAACCACCCATTTTACAATCGGCTTGAATAACGGTAAGCTAAGTGGCCAGGAAATAGACCACCTGCATATTCACATTATTCCTCGTAATGAGGGAGATGGGGGTGGTAGTATTCAGTCCGTTGTTCAAAATAGAACTGAAAATCCTGAAAAAATCAAAGAAAAAATCTTGAAAGCAAATGGCTAATATCAACTTAAAAAAGAAAGACGGCGAATCAACAAACTCTTTAGTTTATCGTTTCGGTAAAAAAGTGATGAGGAGTGGGATTTTAAGAGAAGCCAAAAAGCGTAGATATAACGAGCGTCCAATTAATCGCAACAAAAGACGAGCGTCTGCTCTTCATCGAGAGGAAAAAAGAAAAGAGATAGAAAAAGCTAGAAGAATGGGGACATTCAAGTTTTAATAATCTTAATGCTTGAAAAAATAAAAAAAGATTTAGTGGAAGCCATGAAGGCCAAAGATGCTCTTAAAATGGGAACAATCCGCATGATTTTGGCATCTGTTCATAATGAAGAAATTGCTAAGGGTAAAGACAAAGAATTGACTGACGAAGATATAGTAGGGGTAATTCGTAAAGAAGCTAAAAAAAGACGTGAAGCTATTGAAATTTATGAAAGCGCTGACAGACCTGAATTAGCAAACAAAGAAAAGGCAGAGCTTGAAACTATCAACGAGTATCTACCACCTGAATTGAGCGAAGAAGAAATTCAAAAGATTATAGATGAAGTTGTGTCACGAGGCGAAGAAAATTTAGGTAAAGTAATGGGTCAGGTTATGATAAAAATTGCTGGCAGGGCAGAACCAGGGAAAGTAAGTGAGCTTGTCAAAAGAGCCCTGGAAAATTCCTAAACATTTTTAATGAACAGGGTTAACCTTTTCGTTTTAGATAAGAGGTTTGAAAAATATGCAAAACCCTTGAAGCAAAAAGCTTTAAGGGTTTTTAAGTTTCTCCAAAAGAGAAGTTGTGCTGTAGACATTTACTTAGTGAGTGCTCCCAAAATGCAAGAACTGAATAAATCATATAGAGACAAAGATGCAATAACGGATGTAATAGCTGTTGAGCTTCCCGTTGGTTTTCCTCAAAAGGATTCAAGCTATATAGGCGAAGTTTTTCTAAATCCTCCAGCTGTCGAGAGTAAAGGATACTCTCTGGAATACGCACTTATCCACGGAATTTTGCACCTGCTAGGTTTTAGGCACGAGAAGAAAAGTGATAAGATGGAAATGGAAAAACAAGAAAAACTGATACTTGAATGGCTCAACAGCAAATATTAGGACTAGATATAGGATCGGACTCAATCAAGGCGATATTGACCGAGCCGGCGCCCGATGGAAAGCTTGCTCTAGTTAGGGTTTTCCAAAGTCCCTCTAGGGGCGTGAGGCGTGGCGTGGTGGTTGATATGGATGGCGTAGTGGGCGTTATTAATAAATTATTTGACGAGGTAGTAGAGGTCTCGAAAGGAGGACTTAAAAATATTTGGTTGAGCGTGGGTGGAGTAGATGTTTCTGTGAGGTCTTCTCGTGGCTCTTCGGCTGTATCAAGGGCAAACTCAGAAATCCATCAGGATGATATTGATAGAGCAGTTGAGGCGTCTGTGGCAGTTAAACCTCGTTCTAATCGTTGTAATCTACATACCCTCAATCAAGAATTCATTGTAGATGGGGTGGGAGATATCCAAGATCCGTTAGGTATGGTAGGAGCACGCCTCGAAGTGATTAATCTGGTTATAGATGCGTTTGAACCAAGCGTTAAAAATTTGCAAAAATGTATTAGATTGGCAAACGGTGAGGTAGGAGGGATGGTGTTTTCACCCTTGGCATCTGCCAAGTCCGTTTTAACAGAAAAACAAAAAGAACTCGGGGTAGTTCTAATTGATATAGGCGCTGGTTCTACCGGTCTAGCCATTTATGAAGAAAATAAGCTTTTGCACACCAAAATTTTTAAGATGGGCGCTAACGATATTACGAACGATTTAGCTCTTGGTTTGCAAGTGCCGGTAGAAGTGGCAGACAAAATTAAGCTTTCTTATGGATATGCAATTCCGAAAGAGGTGCCCAGTCGCGATCACATCGACTTAAAAACCATCAATCCTGAAATGAGCGGTAAGCCGTCTAAAAAATTTGTAGCAGAGATAATAGAAGCTCGCCTGCAGGAGATTTGCGAAGTTGTCAATGATGAATTAAAATCTATCGGCAAGGATAAGAGCTTGCCCGGCGGTGCCGTAGTGGTCGGTGGGGGAGCCAAAATGCCTGGGGTGGCTGATTTAGTTCAATCAGAGCTAAAACTAGCTTCTCAAATAGGAGTGGCGAACCCTGCTTTATTTGTGGCTAAAGATGTCTCTACCCGAGAACTTCTAGCATCACCCGAGCACACTTGCGCTTTAGGCCTGCCCCTTTATAGTGAGCGGGCTAAGACGAAGATTCGCCCATCTGGCAAGGCAGCTGGAATGGTGAGGGGGCTTATCGATAAAGTAATGCCCTAAACATGACTAAGTCAAAAGTTAAGAAAAATAAAAAGTCCGTCAAAAGGACGCTTAGAAAGGCAACTCCAGTTAAAAATGTGGTTAAAAAAGCGGTTATTAAAAAGAATCTTAAAAAGGCCAAAAAGCCAATGATTAAGAAGAGTATAAAAATTAAACCTAAAAAAAGCATAATTAAAAAAACTAAAAAGGCGGTCGTTAAGAAAAATAAGAAACAGATAAAAAAACCCGTCAAAATAGTTAAGAAGAAATCGGTTAAGAGAATTGCCACCAAAAAGCCCCCCGTTAGTAGAACGACCCATTCCAAATTTAAGCCGATAGTAAAGATTAAGGTAATGGGTGTTGGTGGAGGGGGGGGTAACGCACTAACTCGCATGAGTAGAGATCCTTTAAGGGGAGTCGCTTTCATAGCAGTTAATACAGATTTGCAGGACCTAGAAACGTGTGGGGCTAGACGCAAAGTTCATATTGGTAAAACCATTACTCGAGGGTTGGGTGCTGGCATGAATCCGGAACTTGGTCAGCAATCGGCCGAAGAGAATAGAGAAGATATAGAAAACGCCCTTCAGGGTACAGATATGTTATTTCTGACTGCTGGTCTTGGTGGAGGCACTGGAACCGGAGCTACGCCCGTTATTGCCGATATAGCTAGAGACATGGGGATTTTAACAGTAGCCGTAGTAACAAAGCCCTTTTCTTTTGAAGGATCGGTGCGTACCAGGTTAGCAGAAGAGGGTCTCGCTAAACTGCGAGATAGAGTGGATACGCTATTAGTTATCCCGAACGATAGAATTTTCAATATTATTGATACCAACACCCCTGTCTTAAAAGCTTTTGATAAGATAGACGAGATTTTGAAAAGCTCTGTAAGAGGTATCGCTGACATGATAACTGCCTCCGGATTGGTGAACGTTGATTTCGCTGACGTGAGTACAGTTATGAAAGATGCTGGTATTGCCGTAGTTGGTGTGGGTGTGGCTAAGGGTAAAGACAGGGCGCTTAAAGCCGTTAACGAAGCAATCAACTCTCCCCTTTTGGACATATCTATAGATGGAGCCAGAGGCGTTCTCTTCAGTGTGGCAGGAGGGCGTGATTTGAAAATGTCAGAAATTAATGAAGCCGCCAGAATGATTACTGAAAACGTTGATGCGAGTGCCAAGATTATTTTTGGTGCTCACCACGACCGTAAACTAAGAAAGGGTGATATAAAAATAATTTTAATAGCAACAGGATTTAATGACTCTCATCAATTTGGCAGAGGTCAGGATAGTTTTAGCTTGTTTGGCTTAAGCGAAGAAGACCAAGAAGAAGACGTCAACGAAGACGATGAATATGAAAAGAAGGGGAAAGATACAAGCGACGAACTCATAGATATGGGTGATAAGAAGCCAGCAAAAAAGATAAAAGAGGAAGTCAAAGATGGAGAAGAAAATTGGGAAATCCCTGCATTCTTGAGACGCAGAAAGAAGCGTTAGAGATTATTTAGATACTATTTTGACGAAGCCCTCCAAAGAGGGCTTTTCTTATCCACAAGCATCTTTGGTAGATAGTGCCCCGACGGTTTAAAATAGAGTTACCTTAGATTTAACTGACTCCACCCAAATGACAAAACAAAAGAAAGAACAGATTAATAGCTCTTACTCGGAAAACGCCCTCAAGATGATGAAGAAGCGTTATCTAGCGGTTGATGATAAAGGCAACCAGGAAACTCCTGCAGATATGTTGGCGAGAATCGCCAAATCTTTAGCTGGTGTAGAAAAAAAATATGGAACAAGTGCCGAGAAGATAAAATCTTTAGAAAAGGATTTCTTGAACGTGATGGTTAATAAAGAATTTACTCCTGCCGGAAGAACGGTGACAAATGCCGGAGCTGAAACGAAGGTAGTGGCTAATTGTATTGTCTTGCCCATAGAAGATTCAATGGAAGGAATTTTTCAAACACTTAAAGAAGCGGCCCTTCTTCAACAAGCAGGCGCTGGTTTAGGATTTGCCTTAGATAAACTTCGACCAACTATGTCTCCGACCAAAACTTCTAAGGGTCGTTCATCGGGTCCAGTATCTTTCTTGAAGGTTTATAACGAAGCGTTTGGAACTATTAAACAGCAAGGCAGGCACGGAGCTAATATGGCGATGATCGGCGTTGATCACCCCGATGTTTATGATTTTCTGACATCTAAAATGGCAGAGGGAGAGCTCTCAAATTTCAACATATCCGTTAAGTTAACAGACGAATTTATGAAACAGGTTAACGAAACTCCCGATACCCAGTGGTATTGCGAATGGAAGGGCGAAAAGATGAAGCCCCACAAAGTTCTTCGCAACCCAAACGGCTCCGTTAAAGGAGTTGAGCCGATGGATATAACAGCTGGTGAGCTCTATGAAGAAATAGCTAAATATGCCTGGAGAAACGGTGAACCGGGCGTGGTCTTTATTGATAAAGTGAACAGAGAAAATCCATTACCTGACTTGGGTTGGATATATACATCTAATCCTTGTGGAGAGCAATTTCTACACGCCTATGATAATTGCAACCTTGGTTCTATAAATTTGGCTGCTTTTGTTGAGAAGGGTGAGGTTAATTATGATAAATTGCGACACACCACTCGTGTTGCCGTTCGAATGTTGGATAATGTTATAGACATCTTTGATTTTCCGGTGGAAAAAGTGGCTGATATGGCTAACAAGAACAGAAGGATTGGTTTAGGAATTATGGGCTTTGCCGATATGCTTTATCAACTTGGTGTTGGATATAACACGAAAGCGGGTTATGAAATGGCTGAAAAAATAATGAGCGTTGTTCAGGAAGAAGCCCACAAGGCCTCCAGAGACCTAGCCAAGGAAAAGCAAGAATTTCCTAATTGGAAAATGAGTATTTACGCAAAGGGTGAGAAAAAAGTAAAGATGCGTAACGCTGCTCTCACTACAGTTGCTCCCACCGGTTCTATTGCGATGATGTTCGAAACATCTTCAGGACTTGAGCCCAATTTTGCTCTCGCCTATATAAAGCAGGACAAAGACGGTGTTTTCTATCATTACCTCAATAGGCATTTCGAAGAAGAGCTTAGAAGAAGAAAATTTAGCAAAGAAGAAATAGAAAATATTAAAGCGGAGGTGGCTGATAAAGGAACGATTCAACACATGACCGACTTGCCAGAAGATTTACTTAAAACATTTGTGGTATCTATGGACCTTAATGGTACGGAGCACATTAAGATGCAAGCAGCTTTTCAAAAATATGTAGACAATTCTATCTCTAAGACCATTAATTTACCCAACAGCGCCACATTGGAAGATGTTAAACAATCGTACATAGATGCTTGGAAGATGGGGTGTAAGAGTTGCACGGTCTATAGAGATGGTAGTCGTCAGATTCAGGTGATAAATATTGGTAAAGATGAGAAAGATATCAAGAAAACAACGGATAACATAGATAAGCTTCCTGCCGAAGTTTCGGTTGAGATATCTAAGACAGAAGTGCTTAAAATTACACCACGCGTTAGACCAGAGACATTAGTGGGTAAGACGTATAAGGTAAAAACAGGATATGGAAACCTTTTTATTACCATTAACAACGATGAGGCCGGTGAGCCATTAGAAGTATTTGCAAATCTTGGTAAGAGTGGAGGATATTTCCAGGAACAGACAGAGGCAATCTGTCGACTGATGTCTTTAGCTTTACGTTCACACGTTGCTCCGCAATACATCATCAAGCACCTTAAAGGAATTAGGGGACCAATGGTAACTATGACTTCGCGAGGAACCATCCTTTCTTTGCCCGATGCCCTAGCAAAAATTTTGGAAGAACATATTACGGGAGGTGAAATAGAGGAGTTTGAAGAACAGGTATTAGTAGCGGCTATGGAGGATTCTTCTGCATCCATAGGGGGGCAGACAGATTCTCAAATGAAAATGGCGGATTATGGATATATGCCGGGGTGTCCTGAATGCGGTTCAGAGTTGATAATGGCCGAAGGGTGCATAGAGTGTAAGAGCTGTGGGTATAGTCGTTGCGGTTGACGATTAACTTTTTAAGAAGAAGCGCTTAGCTTCATATGAACACCCCCTTAGCTGGGTGTTTTTAAATACTTGTATCGAAACAACTTCTAATACGTTTCCCTAAATAGAAGCACGCACCCTAGTGACTTCTTGAATGCTCTTTCAGAAAGGATGGAGAAAATGCAGATGATTTCGCTCAAGCGCAATACGCCGAGCGAAAAAGGCGGTCTTGCCAAGACGCAAGTGCCTGTAAGTCAGGTTGTCGAGGAAGCCAGAGGAGTTTTGCGTCGAACCCAAGGTATGCCTCCAGACAAAAGGCAACAACAACTGCGGGAGACACTCTCGCCGTACGACGTCATTGCTCGCCTGTCGAGTGATGGCACCAGCATCGAGATCGACCGTCCCAGCATGGACGGAGCCATCATTCCGAACTCAATTGTGGTCCACCTTTAGACCACCAAATCAAGACCCCAGCCACTCTTGTGGGAACCCCAATCGGTCGTCGATGTTCTCACCAATATGAACGGTTGGGGTTTCCTATTTTTAAGGTGTGGTAAAATTCTTTCTATGGAGCAAAACAATAACACTCTTTGGTTTTCCGTCTTGGTTATAATATCTTTGGCAACCTACGGACTCTATAGCGAAACTAGGAATTCTTTGATGGAAACCAATGAGGAATTGAGAAAAGCACAAGAGGAAATCGCCGTCATAGTGGGAGAGAGCGAAGAAACGATATCTAGTCAGCGTGATTTAATAGCCGAAAAAGAAGAAGAGCTAGAACAAACAAAGGAAAGCGAAGAACTTCTTCAACAGGCAGTAGCTAGTTTACAAAATACATCTGGTAGTGGACAGGCGTCGCTAAATGCCCTTTTGAGCGACTTTGCGCCTTCGGTGGTGAGATTGGTCTGTCTTCAGGACTCTTTAACGCGTGGCCTTCAACAGGGATCAGGAGTCCTATACAAGGGCGACTCTATATCTGGTATAGGTCCATATTATGTTCAAACTAATTTACATGTGATACAGACGGATGATGGATCATTGTCCCAATGTGTGGTGGCGGTTTATCCAAACCCAAATCAAGCAGACCAATATATAATTTACAGAACTAAAGGATTTAAATTTTATAAATCAGGCGTAGATTTGGCCTTCATAGAACCGGAACTTGTAGAAGAACACTCAAAAGCGGGGAATATAGAGCAACTGAATGAATCTGCTCGTGATGCTGACCAAACCAAGCTTTGTGCGAGCGCTAGTATCGGCGATCATATTATTGTTTTAGGATATCCGGGTATTGGTGGAGATACCCTGACCGTAACGGACGGCATCGTTTCTGGCTATGAATTTAGAAGCGGGGCTAGATATATAAAGACATCTGCCAAGATTGATCAAGGCAATTCGGGCGGAATTGCCATAAAAGATTCTGGATGTGTGGTTGGCATACCAACCTTTGTTCAGTCCCAAATAGAAAGCTTAGGGAGGATATTAGACCTAGATTGGTTGTTGAACTAACTTTTTAGGAGAAAATACGTAATTAAAATTCCTAAAAGTAGGATAAGAGAAACTACGGTAGACGCGATTACTTCGATAGCATTGCGGATATCTTTTTTTATAAAGAAAAGATAAGCAGGATATCCTAAGGTTACCGTGGCCGAGATAAGGGTAGAAGTTACCAATAAGGTTAAAACAAAAACAATATTTCCCGGTCCAGAAGATTGTCCAAACAATTTTTCGCCATTCCACATTAAAAGGGCTACCAACCCTACATAAAGAACCAAAATAATTGCTTGTAGCGCACCAGCGATTTTTGGATTTATTTTCATAAGCAATTTCTATTTTACCACAGCTTATTTATCGTATACGTTTGGCGGGTGGATGAATCCTAGGTTATACTTGTAGTTGTTCGAGTAAAACACCGGTATTTAGTTGCCGCTTTGCTCGACAAAGGTTCGACAAAAAAAATAAGAAGCAAAGTGGCAGACGATAATCGAGGAGGGTTTCCCGAGAGGAAGATGTATCAAGGCAACTGGACTTGTTCTGGTTGTGGGGGAGAGATAAAAGAGCTTCCTTTTGAGCCCGACCCAAACAGAATGGATCAGCTGACTTGCAGAGATTGCTACCGTAAAAAACGGGACCAATACCGTAAATAAAGCTAAATAATAGAAAAAGAGCCCGAGATGGACTCTTTTTCTATTTGGATGAATGTAGCGCTATTTTAAATTGGGGGACTTTTGATATATAAATACTTAACCCCATAAAAGCTTTGAAAGGAGGTTTCAACAAGAGGGGTTTTGAGAAGAGAGAACCTTGAGAAAAGGAAAGGATTATGCAGGCGACGTTGGTAGAAAAAGATGTCTTCCTTCTGGAGGGCAGAGAAGGTGGGCCGAGGAGCGTCGTTCTCGCTGGGGTTCACGGCGATGAGATGCCGGGGATTGAGGCGTTTGAGCGGTTGCTGCCGACCCTCGAGATTCAACGGGGAAAGGTATGGTTCATCTATGCCAATCCTGTGACGATGGCGTTGAACAGGCGCGTCTTCGAAGCAAACCTCAACAGGATGTTCAAATCTGACGAGGAGATGACAAAGGAGCAGCGCAAGAGCTATGAGTACGAGCGGGCACAGTTTCTGAAGCCCTATCTCGAGGGAGCAGAAGTGCTGCTGGATATTCACGCCAGCACTACGCCGACGGGTAAGCCCAAGCCATTTGTTCTCTGCGAGGCGAATGCGAAAGGCATCATTGAATATCTGCCCTTCAATGTCGTCGTCAACGGTTTCGACGAAGTTGAGCCCGGTGGCACGGACTACTACATGAACAAGATCGGCAAGATTGGGATTTGTGTGGAGTGCGGTTTCATGACGGATCCGGAGGCGAGTTTGCGCGCCGAGGAGTCCATCCTCAACTTCCTGAAGGTGAGGGGGCACATGGAGGGCGAGGTCTCCATGTACGAACAGCGATGGGCGAGGATGTACACGCTCTACCTGACCAAAGTCGACTTCCGTCCGGCCAAGGAGTTCGAGGACTTCGAACCGGTTGTGACCGGCCAGGTTCTTGGTACCGACGGTGAAGAGGATGTCACGGCGCCCAGGGCCGGCTTCGTCCTCTTCCCGAGGGAACGGGAAGGGTCTGGCAAGGAGGCGTTTCTGTTCGGGGAATGGATGAGCTAGACCAATGTGCTCAAGCAACCCGAAGGGCGGGCACTTTAGTGTAAGTGCCCGCCCTTTTCAATGCTAATTTATGGGTTTTCCCTTTTGTTGGCCAACTTATTCTTTTCCGCCCCACCTAGCTTGTTAAGCTGTTTTTCGCGCTTTTCAGCTGAAAGTTTTGTTGGGTGCCACTCTTGATAAGCTAATTCAATATTTTTATATCCCTTGGTGAAGTAAGAATGTCCCTCGCGGTGTTCCTTGAGACGTTTCTCTAAATTATCTGTGGTGCCGACGTAAAAATGTTTTTCGTCGCAAACTAGCATATATACATACCACATGTTTCCAAGTATATACCCGAATTTAATTTATCGAATGGGTGTATAATAACGGTATGAAGAATTTTTTTAAACCAATCACCTTAAAATGGTGGCAAGTTGGGGTGGTCAAGGTCGCCTTAATCTCTTTTGGAATTCTTGTAGGAATTGTCTGGTCTAGCTTTTTCGAGGCCTGGATACCTACTCTACTGGCCCTTTTAATAGTATCTTGGGCGTACTTAGTAGCTATTTGGTTTAGAAATTGGAAAGATTAATCAAATATCTTAACTAGATATTCATTAATTTTGCGCTGATCTTCGTCGTAGAAGTTTTTATTTGTCTTGTGTAGATAAGTGGCTAGCTCTTGACCTACAAACCTCCAATGCCAGGGTTCGAAGACATAATAGGCGTTGCCTTCAGGGTAGGAGAGGGCGAATCCGTATTTGTAAGCATTCTCTAAAAGCCAAGTATAAGCAGGCGTCTTTTCAAAACCATCAACCCCACCACCGATACCCTTGGTTGTAAAATCAATTGTTGTGCCCAATTGGTGTTCAGAATATCCTTGGTCAGCTGAAAAGGTATTAGCGCCACTTCCATAGACCGTAGTGTAGCGAGCTTTGAGAGTTGATTGAGTGCCAAATGAACGATAGGCAGAGTTTATCCACAAGGTAACACCATCATCCGCCGCCGCTAGAATCAGGTCTTCTAGATATGGCCAAACGCGTGAATGGATCTGTTGAGCCACACTTTCGTTATAAAGGTGAACGAGTGGTATGGAACTAAGATTTGAGGGCACATAGTGTTCATTCAAGAAATATACTTTTGAGTATTTTTGCAGAAGCTCTTTATCCGTTTTGCTTAATTTATCTAGAATGCCAACAGTGCCGACAATATTTTGAACTTCTTCGGCTAATGAACCAACTCTTTCTTTCTCTGCTAATAGGTCTTCTTCTTTTTGACTAAGGTTTTCTTCAGTAATTCCTAGTGTGTCTTCGAGCTCGGAAACTCTTAACTCTAAAGAGATTTTCTTTTGATAGAGGTCAGAATAATAATATGCTCCACCCGAAATGATAATTAATAGAATTCCTATAACTGATGTATAAATTTGTTTTTCAGTAATTTTTTTCACGGGTTGATTTTAGCATAAGCTGACAAGATTTTAGATAAGCAAAGACGCCCCTTAGGGGGCGTCTTTGTGTTATTAGACTCTTTTAACCTGAGTAGCGTTTGGGCCTTTTGGGCTCTCGGCTTTCTCGAAGGTTACCAAGTCACCTTCCTTCAAATCATTGAACTCTACATCTACGAGTTCGTTTGAGTGAAAGAAGAGGTCTTTCTCCTCACCTTCGATAGAGATAAATCCATATCCTCGATCAGTGAGTCGAGCAATTTTTCCTTCCATTGTTTTATTTGATTGTTACGAACAAACGGTCAAATCTAAGATTCTGAAGGACAAAACTCGACCACTTTTTACCTCAGTCCAGATTCAATCAAGACCAATACTCACACATAGTGACTAGCAAGTCAATACCCCTGGTCTAATAGGGGATGAACCTACTTATTTCGCTTTTTGGCCCTCTTAACCAACATCTCGCGTTTAATAGCGAGTCGTTTGGCTGTTTTATGTGAATGGGACTTCTTCTTTTTTCCTACGCCCGTAGCTCTTTTTGCCATAGACACACTATACACTATTAATCCTCTTCATATAATGAAAGTATGGATGGCACGGAAAGAGTTAATGTAAAAATGGGTGGTTTTGTAAGGGTGGTCCAAAAAGAAGACCAACATTCTGGAAAACTAACAGAGGGAGTCGTCAAAGATATTTTAACTAAATCAAAAAACCATCCGCATGGAATTAAGGTGCGCCTCGAAAGCGGTATCGTAGGGAGGGTCAAAGAGATTCTATAGCTCTATAACAAGGGTGGGCCTATCCCAATTTTTTATATAGATCTTCTATTTTGCGTTCAAGCTGGAGAATCTTATCATCATCGTTCTTGTGATGTTTAAATATTTTTTTAAGGCGAGGCCACAGTAATATACCGATAACGAAATCAAATAGAATTATTAAAAACAGCTCAAACTCCCAATGAGCCAAATCGGTCGCTAGTGTCCAAAATGTTTCATTCTCCATCGTTTTGTATTTTAACCACCGAAGTATACTATAGAATCTTCATTTTTCATTCCTTTGCCTGACGTAAGTCGAGGCGGGTTAAAATCTGTTTTTGTAATAAAATAGACACGTGTTTGTAGTAGTAAATAGGGCTCTTTTACAGTAGCCTATTGCCTGTGGGTAGTTTAGATATGAAAACGGACGAAGAAATTATTTTGCTGGTTAAGACGGGCGACCTAGAGGCCTTTTCTATCTTGGTTGAGAGATATAGAGAAAGGATTATCAGATACGCGAAAAAATTTCTGATAGGATACGACGACGCGGAAGATTTGGTTCAAGAGGTTTTCATAAAGGCCTACATCAATATCAAGGGTTTTGATGACTCAAGAAAATTCTCTTCGTGGCTTTATCGTATTGCTCACAACGAGTTCATTAATGCGATAAAAAAAAGGAAAAACGAGCCCGTGCCGTTTTTTGATCCAGATTCAATATTTCCTCATCCGATTGCGAAAGAACGAGCGGATGCCGAGATAGTTAGAAAAGAGACGAAAAAAATTATCGAAAAAACATTAGATAAATTAAAGCCGAAATACAGAGAGCCATTAATTCTTTATTATTTTGAAGATATGACCTATAAGCAGATTGCAGACGTGATGAGAATCCCGATATCAACGGTGGGTATCAGGATTAAAAGGGCGAAAGAAAAAGCTAAGTTAGAATTTGAAAAGTTAAATAAATAATATGAGCACAGAATATACGGAAGAATTAATAGAAAAGATTAAGAAAGAAGGAATCAAAATGAAGCCCAAGTTTCGCTTTGTCTTAAAAATGCTTCTAATGGTTCTCGGGATATTGATAACTATTCTTTTCGCTGTTTACTTGGTTAGTCTTATCAGTTTTATTTCTAAGGGGAGTGGCTTGGGCTTACTTCCACCTTTTGGCTTGAGGGGCTTTGGTTTGATTTTAATAGGTTTACCATGGCTACTGATAGGGTTGAGCGGGGCATCTATCCTAATTCTCCAGATTTTAGTTAAGAAATTCTCGTTTTCCTATCGCGAACCGGTGCTGTATTCCCTGATAGGAATTATTATCTTCGTTTTGTTTGGGGGCATGGCTTTTGGAAAAGTGGGTTTACACGAACGACTTTTAGATAGAGTTGAAAGAGAAGAAATCCCTATTTTAAGAGAAGTATACAGGAGCTATGGCCCTCCGATTGGAGCGGGTTTCAACGCCGGGACTCTTTTAGAGATAGGCGAAAAAGATTTACTTGTCGAGACCATAAATGGAGATGAAATACGAGTCCAAATCACAGATGATACGCACTTACCCTTTGGTGGTGATTTTGAGGTTGGGCAGGAGATTGTTGTTGTCGGTAAAGCCGAGAACGGTCTCATTAAGGCCTTCGGCATTAGGGGAGTTAGCGAAGCCGAAAGACCCTTTGGGCCAAAAAGACGCTTTAGATAATTGAAATAAATTTTTGTATCAGTTGTAGTAGTTACTAGATACACCAATTGATACAAAAAGGTCGTTAGAACACATTAGATAAATAAATGAAAAATAAATTTACGGCAATTACCCTCTCCGCCTTAGCAGTTGGATTAATAATTGGGGGAGCGGGGATTGTTTCGGCTGATACTGGAGATGATTCTCGTCCTTGGTTTGGTCGTTTTGCAGAGAAATTTAATCTAGATCAAGCAGAGGTTCAGTCGTTCATGCAGGAGATACACGAAGAACGAATGGCTGAAATGCAGGATCGCTTTGGAGATAGGTTAGATACGGCCGTAGAAAACGGCAACCTTACCGAAGCTCAAAAGAATTTAATTCTTGAGAAGCACGAAGAGATGCGTGCAGAAAGGCAGGCCAATCAGGAAAACTGGCAGGGTCTTTCTCCCGAAGAGCGCAGAGAACAGGCGCAGGAGCACCGCGCAGAAATGCAACAGTGGGCAAAGGATAATGGTATCGACCTTCCTTTCTTTGCCGGACCTGAAGGTGGACGAGGGTTCGGGATGCATAGAGGACCTGGATTCGACCCGAATCAGTAATCAATAATTGTCCTGGAATAACTAGACACTTCCCAAACCAGTTTTTTCTGGTCGGGCGAACAAAAGACCATCTTGAAGATGGTCTTTTGTTTTAGCCGGGGGTGTTTTGTTATGGGACTCCAGATGGCAACGGTGCAGTCAATCGAAGCCGACGCAACTTGTTGATTATAAAAGCAACAGGGTAACACCGGCGAAGAAGACAACAAAATAAATACCGCGCTTAATCCATACTGCACTAATTCGTCCGAATATCTTATTCCCAACCGCAAGTCCTAATAAAATAAATGGTAATCCGAGCAATCCATACATTAATACATCATTCGTAATTCTGTTCGAAGCAGTATGTCCGACTACCGTAAAAAGACCTGTGAAAAACATATATGTGGCTATAAGATTTTTGGTTTGTGCTTTTGAGAGTTTGCCGTTAGATGAAGAATAAAGTCCCACTAAAGGCCCGTGAATGTTAAATGACGCGCCGAAGAACCCTCCAGCCAATCCAGTAAAAGCTCCGGCTATTTTCCCAGTTGGCCAGATATGATGTTTCAGAAGCATACCGAAAAGCGAATAACTCATAAGGAAGATGGCGAGGAACATTCTGACTACATGTCCATTAATAATTGCTTCTAGAAAGAACATGCCAAGCACTACGCCCAGGATAGATCCTATAAGAAGTGGGGCTACGTGCTCGATGGTCTCTCGCGTTTTTGTTTGTAGGGCCACAATACCAGTCGCAATTGTAGACATTATGGCGACAAGCGGTATAGCCACTGGAACTGGAATCACAAAGGGGATTGTTGCCATTAAAATAGAAGCTACTCCAAAACCAATAAGCTCCGGAACAATTCCGGCAACAAAAAACACTACTGCTAAAAACAAGAATTCTGGATTCATAGGAAAAACGCTAAAAAATCTAATGCAATATTGATTCTACTGTAATAGGTGTTTTCTAAAAAGCCCTAACGTTTCTGGCTCCCCCTAGTAGGTCTGCCTGTCCATCCGTAACTTCAGTGGAGGAGGAACGTTAGAACCTGTTTGGTTGGCTTAATCAAATATAGATATGTTGTGATAGCATAAGATATATGAAAGAGAAATTAATACAAAAAGTAGAAAAAGAGGACATTAAGGTGCCTGAGCTGTTGCCTGGTGAGTCCGCAATAGTATTGCAGCGTCATGAAAAGTACGAGATGCGAGATGAAGCAGAGAGCAAGGGGTCTCTAATACAAGAAGATGCCGAAGCCGCAAGTAAAAGATATAAAGAATATTTCAAGTCTTTATTCTCTAAAGACACTACCTCGGACACAATGATACTGTTTGTATCTAGTGACACGAATTATAAAGAAGGAGGATATAGGTCTATGGAGACTGCGCAGCTAGCTCTATGGGCGGCTGTGTCTGTGCTAGAAGAACTTGGGATTAACCCTTCAGAAAGAATTATTAACTTACACCTAGACTTTAACACTAAGCCCTTTGATTCTATGAATCTCGACGTAAGACCTGACAGACATCTAATAGGACCAAAGTTTATTGAAGAGTCACCAGAGTATGTACAGTATATGAAAGATAAATATGGGGACCTGGATGGGTATGGATATGACTTAAGTACGAAGGCCTGGGGGGTTCACGAGGATGATGGGGAGGCTGAAAAGCGAAAGGAACTGGGCGCTGAAGGAGTCTATGAGGTCCTCGAACGAGTCAAGAGGTCAATATCTATCTATGCTCGTTATGCAAGAATGTTCCATAGTAAACACAGCGACAAAAAATTATTAATATGGGCAACCTCACACTACGATACAATTAGTCCGCTCGTTAAAGACACTACTGATACAGATTTTAGTGAATTTCTAGATGTAGAATATGGTGGAGGTGTGGTAATCAGGCTTGGAAATAAAGAGCAAGAGGCCTATTTGGAGGCACAGGGACAGTCTGTTCCCATTAAGCTTAAAAAAGACAAGGCTAATAACTAGTTAAAGATTCGACAGCTTCTTCGATTGATTTGTATTCAGGGACGCCATACTCAACTAACCAATTTCTAATAATGCCCATATGCTGAATCATCTGATCCATATGCTCTTCTTTTAGGCCGCCAACATACTCATTATTTTCACGCACCTTAACACGCTCCATGAGAGTGCTGATTGGAGGCAGCACAATAGCATCTGGCTTTAGCCAATGATTAATTGACCCCATTATCCAAAAACCTCTGTCAACCACTTGAGCGGTAATAACGTCGCACCTTTGTTCAACTCTATTAATAACCTGATATCCTTTATCCCACCATTTAGATTCAACAGGCGGCTCAGCTTTCGTTTCGAAATATATTTCATCCCCGTCTATCCAATTTTGCACTTCTTGATTTTTACAATAGTACGTTTTTCCTGCACCTGAAGGCGTCAGGATGAATAAACCCCTATCATGTTTTATATATTTTTCCTCAAGCTCTTTAAAGAATTCTCTACCGTCTGTATAAATTACGGAATCTAGATTACTCATGAGATAATTATAACAAACAAATACACTATATTGCGGCAGAATCTTTAATTTGGCTCCCCATAGTGGACGCCTGCCCTTCCGTAACTTCAGTAGAGGAGGAACGTTAGAACCTATTTCAGGGCTTTAATACCAGAAGCGTGACCCCCTATTGGACACGCCTGCCTGCCGGTAGGCAGGTTTAGAACTCTGGACTGGGTGTTGATAAAAAGAGCTTTGGAGAAAATATTGATATTTGCGGGGGTATAAATAGCGAAGGCGTTGCCGAAGCAACGCCTATTCCAGTATCGGTAGGAAATCTCACCGCCTATTTGAAGCATAGGTGCCAAGGTTTTGTTCGTAGTGCTCAGGTCTGGTTCAGCTCATCGATTTCTTGGCTGAGCTCATCGGCTGCGACCTCTCGAAGCCTCTTGAGCCAGTTGGAGAACGCTGTTCCAGACGGAACCTTGTGGAGAACAACCTCAACCCCGAAGTCAGGTTCGTCGACCTTGCCACGAGAATTCGGAAGCAGGTCGCTGATCTCGAGGACATACGCCACAAGCTCTGGATTGTCCAGCCTCTGAATACCCTCGTAGACAGTTTCGCCGTCCACGGAGTGGCTGATCCACGTCCCAGGACGCCAGATCTTGAAGGTGGACCGTATCGAGTCCTTCTGCCTCAGCGACATCAACTCCGAACCGTCTGCGCTGATCAGGAAGAAGCGAAGGTCGCCAAGACCGCCACCGGACTTCCTTTTCCGCGTCTCAGTGCAACCGACCCGATCCAGAAGATCGAGGTCGACCCTCTGAACTATCGGACGCTTGTGGAGCTGCTTGACCCTGATGTACCTACCGAGGAATGGGAATTCCTCGATGAAGGCCTCCGCACGAGCGAGAAGGGCCTCTTTCATAATGTACCTCCTTGCGGCTTCCCGCCGCAGAATATGTCGCAACCTCCCGTCGCAACACTACACACAATACACCACAGGAACGTGGATAAGTCAATATGATGCTCCCCCTATTGGACGACGCTAGAACCTATTTCAGGGCTTTGATGCTTGAAACGTGACCCCCTAGTAGACGATGTTAGAACCTATTTCGTGGCTTTAATGCTTGAAACGTGACCCCCTAGTGGACGACGTTAGAACCTATATGGTATACACTACCCAGAACCAAGGAGGGCTCTTTGAGTGGAAAGAAAAAGCCCAGGAGGATGAAGACGATTCCTTCCAACGCTATGAACGCGTGGAGGAGGGCTGCATTGGTCGAAGGGAAAAACCCCGACCTGTATCGATGGACTCCTGAGCACGTAATCGTGTACATACGTGGCTATAGAAGAACGGATACTCGTGGCGGATGGACGCTAAGACGCAATGGCGAAATCATCGCGCTTTCCACCGTTCGTGCCCGCAGGGCTGGCCGCTGAGTTACACCTCGACCCCGATTTGAACGACCTCGTTCTGCGGGGTCGTTCTACTTTATGGATATATACAACCTCCTT
>PFAH01000002.1:28504-31740 GCA_002773725.1 Candidatus Colwellbacteria bacterium CG10_big_fil_rev_8_21_14_0_10_42_22 | reverse complement strand
GGGAGACTTAGAGAATTCTTCAGTGTCAGAACCGCTATTCTTCAATGCTGTGCACAATAAGAGGTTTTTTTATCTAATTTATTGGTATATTTAGGATGAAGAGTCAATAAATTAATTATATATACTATGCACGAGAAATCACCAAGAGAAATAAAAGAGGGTACACCGGAAGAAGAGGAAGAGATATCTCGTGAGCAGGCAGAGAGAGAATTGTTAGAAGCTGTACACAGCCCACGTTATTTCGTGTATATACGAAGCAAATGGGTTGAGCGCGGTGTTATTACTTTTGAAGAAGCTAATGAGTTAGTTCGTGGAATGGTGGAAGAAATGTTAGCAAAGGCTAGAAAATTAGATTCGAGAATTAGCGCTCAAGTGCGGAGTGATTGGATTATGGCCGGAGTTATTAAGGCCTAGGAAAACAAGCGGCTCCCCCATAATAGACCAGCCTCGACTAGACGGTCGAGTCTAGGCGGGCGACGTTAGAACCTGTTTTGCTCATCTCTGTGCACAATAAGAGTTTTTTTTATCTAAGTTTTGGCTCCCCCTAATAGACGACGTTAGAACCTATTTTAGTAGATCTAGTAGTGGCTTAAAGCGGTAAACTTTGGCTCTATGGAATCGCCCTGGCATCTCAACCAAATACTTTTCCTCAAAGAAAGCTTTGATAAGCCTCTTCGCCGTCAAATCAGAAGAGATTTTAGTCCCGCCCAACACCATCGGAACTGTAAACACCGGGGACTTAAATATAAAGTCAAGAAAACCGACCAGATAAGGAGACTTACTCGTGTCAAAACGTGATTTAATTGAATCATAGAGTGTATAGATTCCACTTACTAGTTCCTGAGTTTCTCTCAGTTGCGCTGCTACAGATTTGAAGAAAAACTTTAACCATGATTCCATCTTCCCACTTTCATCTACCGAATGAAGCACCTCAATGTACTCGTCTCTGTTGGCTTCCATATAGCCACTGATGTACAGGATTGGCTTTGAAAGTCTGTTGTTGTGATGTAACACCAAAGGAATCATTAGGCGTCCAATACGGCCGTTCCCATCCTCAAATGGGTGAACGGCCTCAAACTGATAGTGAGCAACCCCCGCCTTAACCAAAGTGCTCTCCTTACCATTTTTCAGATACTCCAGTAAATCGTCAACGTATTCATCAACGGTGTGTGCTTCTGGAGGAATATAAATAGCCCTTTCAATAGGATCACCAACTTTTTCTGCAATCCAGACATCGCCCGTTCGAAATGTGCCAAGAGCTCCTTTGTGTCGGGTATTTTTCAACAATATTTGGTGCATTGAACGGATAAGGTGCTTGGAAAGAATTTTTCTATCTCCTAGTTCTTTTATCGCAAACTGCATTGCAGTGCGGTAATTAGCTACTTCCGCAATATCAGAATATTTTGTTTCGCCAACCGCTTCATGAAGGAATACATCGGAAACTGTGCTCTGGGTCCCCTCGATTTTCGAGCTCACCGCAGCTTCTTTGGCTGTGAGGGGCGATATAAGTAATTCAGCGTTGTGTAGTTTTTTTTGAGATCCCTCTAAAAGACCGAGAGAATATTCTGCGTCGGCTAGTTCTGATGCAAATTCGTTATAGTCTAATTTTAGTCCCTCTCTTGAGAGTTTTGCTGGGCTATGGTGTTTTATTGTCATAGCCATATCCTATTTGAAGTATATCAGAATGTCAATATTATGATGTGGATAGAGTTTAACGCCTTATCTGCTGATACACTTCCCATAAAATTAGATTAACTTGTGGCCAATTGGTTACCTTATATGTATTAGTGTGCTCGGTATTTGCTCCCCCTATTGGACACGCCTGCCTGCTGGCAGGCAGGTTTACCGTGTCCTTCCGTAGCTTAATGCGAAGGAGAAGAACTCTGGATTGAGTAGGTATTAAGAGGGATTTGGAGAAACTAAGATCAGCCCTATCTGTCTAAATCCAATAAACCTTGTATTCATAGTTCAAGCTACAAGAACATATGCTTAGAGCCTAAACTAATCGCTAACGAAAATATATATTTAGTGCAATGGGAGCGGTTGCGTCCACTAAGTCCCTATGTGCTCCTATATCAACCTTTATATCTCCCTTGCTTAAAGAAGCATTTGCCTCATAATTCGATTGCTCATCAAGGCTGAATCCATTGGCCTCTAGGGCTGCTATCCCGATATCAAGAACAAATCGTTCATCTACTCCATACCCATAAGCAAGGTAGCCGACATATAATTGTGGATACATGAATCCATAATTAGCGTCGTACTTAGAGTCCACTAATTCTATCGAGCTAGGTAGCTTCAACTGCGAGACCTCTCGTCTCAATACGCCTTCCATGCGAATTCCATTTATCCAAGCCCCAATAAATGGAGTTGCCACAATCATTACGACTAATGTAATGATGCCCAAGGTCCAAAGGATAGTCGCTCTTAGGGGGTGAGTAATCATATCTACATTATACCAAAACCTATTAACGAGCTCCGCAGGTTGTTGGCTGTTCGAACCTATTTTTTGAGACAGAGCTTAGAAGTGGTAGGGAGTACGAGACGACGTTCGAACCTCTCTGAGTATAAATAAGAGGGGATTTATCAAAATATATTGATTCAAGTGCGACTTTCGTCCTTTTGGACTCATCAGCATAAACGCACATTTATGGAGTCGCTCCACCCAGTCGCTCGGGTGAAACGACTGGGTGGGGTCTTTGGTTATGTGGACGCTTCCGCCTTACGCCTGAAACGGCGTCGTTGGGGGTGGCGACGACGGCATGGATAGACCGCAACAGGGTCTTCACCCGCATCGGCAGAAAGCCCACCAACTGGCGACTGTTTGCACCCATCTGGCAAGACGACATAGTGCCGATGGCACCTATTGCACATCATCATGTAGATGGAGCTGAGGGAGACTGAGAGATGGCACCTGCTTGAGTGCGACCCGCAATACGGGCATCCAAGCCCCTTGTGGTCCGTTGCACTGATGGCAATGACGTCCTCTGGCTTCTCCCCCTCCGACAGTTGGATGGCGAACTGTGTTCCCATATCAGCTCTCCTTGGGTCGTAAAGAACTGCTCGTGGATTTCACGAGCAAGTGAGGTCTCTCACATAACACCAAGAAACCACATATCGTGTGGTTAGTCAATGTGATGCTCCGCAGGCAGGACTTCCACCACGGGCGGATAAACTTCTCGTCCTGTCGGAACAAATATCAAATTAAAAACACCCAAGCAGGTGTCTCTAATTTT
>PFAH01000002.1:12988-28495 GCA_002773725.1 Candidatus Colwellbacteria bacterium CG10_big_fil_rev_8_21_14_0_10_42_22 | reverse complement strand
CAAGGGAGACTTAGAGAATTCTTCAGTGTCAGAACCGCTATTCTTCAATGCTGTGCACAATAAGAGGTTTTTTTATCTAATTTATTGGTATATTTGAGATAAGTCGTCAATAAATAAATATATAAAACTATGAGTAAAGTAGAAAGGCCAATAGTTCCCGAAGAATGGGATTCGGAAAATCCGAAGGATCTAGCAAAAAAAATCGAAGACGATAAGGTGGGTTTTAAAGAAGATAGCCAAGCTGCCTACTCAGCAAATGTAGAGGGTTTTCCTTCAGCAGAGGCCTATAAGCTTTTAGCTGGCATTCTTTTCGGTAAGGACGCGTCGAATGATCTATTTCGTTTGAGAGAAGAGAAATTGGGTATGGGGATGACACCTCCTGAGACAGAGAAAGATAAAGCGAGAGTTAGAGAAATTACAAAAAATTACTTACGAGAATTACGTGAAAAGATTGACCAGGTTCTAGAAGAATACTAGCAATCACTCATAGAGATCTGTCCTAGAAAACTCTGTTCATATAAGAGGCTGTTATTTTGATAAATAAAAAGCTCCGAGGGTTGTCGGCTGTTCGAACCCGTTTCGTTAGATAGGGATAAAGGGATTTTGGAGAAAGTATTGATATTTATAACCCCAGAAATGGGAAAAGCCGCCTCGTGAGAACGTCGTCTGTTGAGACGGCCTCCCAGTCGGCGGCGGTGTGTTCAGGTGGTCGGGGTGAAGTCAGGCGGTCCAGAGCAGTTGTCGCTCCGAGCGTTCATGGTCCCCTCAACGAGCCTTGCTCTGATGGTGCTTTCAAAGCTGCTGCCCTTGGAGCACTTGAAGCACTTGAAGTCGGGGGTGATGACGAGGAAGGCACAGGTTGTTTCTCCCTGGCCCTTCTTGCAGACCTCGTCGTCGTATCCCTCGGGGACAGGAACGGGGTCCGCCGACGTGCTGGCAAAATGCTCTCGCATCATGCAACGTTCACACATCACCGCATCGGGGTCGTCGCTCTTCGTGTCGGGGTAGTAGTCCGACATGAAGGTCGCAGGACCCGTGCGTCCGCACCTGTTGCAGGTGTACTGCTTCTCTTCGGTTGTCACCACGACCCTCCTGTCGTGTTGGGGTACATATGATATAGATACAATATTATATAGATATGGTCAATAGGTGCTCCGCACCATGGACGAAGTTCGAACCGCTATTCTTCAATACTATGCACAATAAGAGTTTTTTATCTAATTTATTGGTATATTTAGGATAAAGAGTCAATAAAATAAATGAAACTAAAGGGATATGAGTAAACTAGATGATGTATTTAAACTAGAAGAGGATGATTTGGAAAAGGGATACAGGGGGCTAGCTAAAAGCGAGACAGAAGAGGATAAAAAAGGAAGAGAAGCTATGATAAATCTTTCCGCTGAGGCGTTTATGGACGAAGGGCAGGAGGGAAGAGAAGAACTTTTAGTCAGGGCAGAACGGGCTGTAGATAAGTTACTAAGCAGTATAGGGGATGATACTAGCCTGAAGGAGATCGAAGAGCTTACAGAGTCAACGCTCAAAGAAGTGCAAGGTATTTTAGAATCAGCTGTATCTGAGGGTAGAGTGGGCATCAGCGACGCCACTACTATCTGGGGCGCTTTCCTAGAAAAGATGTCTGTGGGTCACCCCGCATTGTATGTACGGGAGTTAATTAAAAAATCTTTTCGACAGAAACATGCCCCCCTCTCAATAATGAATAGGTTCTCTGAAATTGCACCTAGAGAATAGCCCCCCTAATAGACCATCCTCGACTAGACGGTTGAGTATAGGCGAGCGACGTTAGAACCCGTTATATATAGTTCTTGTATGTACTATTTTGCCTACGGCTCGAATATGAATAAGGAACTAATGCTTAAAAGAGCTCCCGATTCCCGTTTCTACGGAAAGGGAGTGTTAAAAGACTATTCATTGGGCTTCACTATATACGAAGAAGGAAGATGGAGCGGTGGTGGCTGTGCAGATGTAATCTATAGACCAGGGGAAGAGGTCTGGGGCTTAGCCTACACAGTTAGCCCATCTGACGCCGAAAAGCTTGACCTAGCAGAGGGCGAACCATACAGAAGAATTAATAAAACCATTGAGATGGATGGTGGGGAAAGAATAGAAGCATTTCTATATGAAGTGATTGACAAAATGCCCCACAGAAATCCATCGGTTCAATATCTAAATATTTTTAAGAGAGCTGCCGAAAAACATCAATTCCCAGAAGCATATAAGAATTTCCTAGGAGCCATTAAAACCATCGATTAATTTGGCTCCGCAGGCAGGACTTCCACCACGGGCGGATAAACTTCTCGTCCTGCCGGAACAAATATCAAATTAAAAACACCCAAGCAGGTGTCTCTAATTTAATTTTGCTCCGCAGGCAGGACTCGAACCTGCAACCTTCTCGTTAACAGCGAGCTGCTCTACCATTGAGCTACTGCGGAATGAACGTGCGAAATGGTAACCATTGTCCGCCGGAGGCGGATCAGCCTATGGCTGAAGCTACTGCGGAATAAAACCATTGTCCGCCGGAGGCGGATCAGCCTATGGCTGAAGCTACTGCGGAAAGTGAGGAGATAAATAGAAAACTTGTTTTTCTATTTATTCCGAGTGATTCCGTTGCAAGCATTGCGCTACTGCGGAATGAACGTGCGGAATCTCGCTTATTATACTAACTTTTTACTACTTGAAAACCAATAAACAGCCGAAAGCCAATATGTTATAATGAATATCACTATGATTCAGAAATCTTTAGCAAATTCACTTGTTTTGGTGATGGCATTTTCTTTAGTCGCTACTTCATTAGCCCAAAATGACAATGCTGTAGATGTAGACACAATCACTGAAGAAGAGTCGATTGGCGATATAGGGATACTGCCAAACAACCCATTTTATTTCTTAAAAGAATGGGGAAGGAGTTTTAGGAGGTCATTTATTTTTGATTCGATAAAAAGAGCTGAATATGAGCTGGATGTATTGGGAGAGAAAGCAAGTGAACTTGAGCTTACTAGTAAATTAGAGTCGGGTAGAGAGCAAGCAATGGAAAGGGCTACCGAGAATTATGCCGAAGCTATGGATAGATTACGGGTTCGCTTAGAAGAGCTTCAGGGGAGCTCTAATAACCCAAAAGTAGAAGAGCTTCTGGCGAAATTGGCAGAGAGAACGGAGAATCATGAGGAGGTATTGGAGAGTTTGGGCTCTCAGTACGAGGCCCTAAGAGGAAGATTCGAAGAACTTAAAGATGGTTGGGAAGATACGATAAGACCCGCTTTTGAAGGAGTCGATAATTTAGAAGAATTTAGGGCAAGAGTTATGGAGATGGTAGAAGAAAACAATCCCGGCTATGGAAGCATGTTGAGAATAATTGAGAGAACTAGGCAACAAGAAGCTGAAAACGAAGATGTGGATGTTGAAGACGAAAACGAGGTAGAGTCCGAAGATACTGATTGGAATCCAAGTATTACTATAGACGCAAGTCCGGTGGGAACGGGCACCCTCTATATCAATCCAGGTAATTTTAACAGTTTGATGCCAAGCTTAAAGAAAGCATTCAAACTTGGTGGAAGCAAATACGAAGTTAAACCCATCTCTTGTGCCGAGATTTATGCCCCCGTTTGTGGGGAGGACGGCAAAACGTACTCAAACGAATGTAGAGCAACCGTAGCCGGAGTAGATGTCGTCAGTGAGGGTAGGTGCCCAGAGGTTGAAGAGTAAAAATATATAATGCGAAATCTTTTTAAGAGACCACGGGTGGTTTATGCGCACTGCGATATTCCATGCGGAATATATGACCCCCATGAGGCACAGGTAGCCGTCTTGACGGTTATTAGGATGATAGATTTGATAAAGGAGACGGACGACTCGCACGATATTGCTCGTCTTACAGCGGTTAAGGAACAACATGCTGAAAAATGCAAACATGAGATACGAGTAATTTGGGGTGATTATTTTAAAGAGGAACATTTTGAAGAATATCCAGTGTTAAATGAACTAACTCATAGAATAATGACTTTAGCTTCTCAAGCTAAGCAGGGCGTAGAAAGAGAAATAGCCGAAGAGCTTTTGGTGGCGATAAATGAATTCGCAGAGATTTTTTGGAAGATAAAGGGTGTTGAGACAAAAAAAGTTAAAGCACCATATAGTCCCGAAGAAGAGGTTGTCTATCCAGACCTATAATGCGTTTTGTCGTATATGGAAATAGTATGGAGCCCACTTATCCGTCGGGCTCTAAAATCTTCGTAAGTAAACTTTTTTATAAACTTATAAAACCAAAGGTGGGGGACGCTATTGTTCTAAAAGACCCAAGAGACGGGCGTTTGATTCTAAAAAGAGTTAAATCAATTAAGAAAAACATTTTTCGTGTGGAGGGTGATAACCATAGAAGTAGCACAGACAGCAGGGTGTTTGGCGAAATAAACAAGGAACACATTATCGGCAAAGCAATATTAAAATACTAAGTTTGAGTTTACCCACCAATACCTATACATAGGCACGGAGGCATGGGTATAATTGAAGCAATGCAGTTTTCAGATATTTTAGTTTTGATTGGATTAGGAGCAGTGATTTGGCTTCTTTTAACACGCGACAAAGCAAAAGAGGGAGATACCCAATCCGCCCTGCTTTTACAAAATCAGATGAAGGAAATCAATCGTACTGTTCAGAAACAATACGAAGAGAGCATGAAAATTGTTAAAGATTCTGTAAGGGGGCTGACGAAGATGGAAGAAAGCCAAAAACAAGTTGCTGATGTCGGCAAGCAGATAGAGGGCCTACAAAACATTCTAAAAAATCCTAAACAAAGAGGAGTTCTGGGAGAATACCGACTGGAAACATTGTTAAAAAATGTATTTTCGCCCAAAGAGTACAAAATGCAGTATGGATTTAAAAATGGCGATATCGTGGATGCCGTCATTTTCGTTGGCGACAAGATTATTCCAGTCGACTCAAAGTTCTCTTTAGAAAACTACAATCGTATTGTAGACGAGGTGGATTCAGACAAAAGAGAAGAGTTGGAGAAGGTCTTTAAACAAGACCTTAAGAATCGAATTGATGAAACGGCAAAATATATTCGTCCCGAAGAGAACACTACTGAATATGCTTTTATGTTTATCCCAGCCGAAGCCATTTTTTATGACCTTCTTAATAATGAAGTGGGCGCTATCAAGTCCTCGACGCGTGATTTGATAGAATACGCTATTAACGACAAAAAAGTTTATATAACTTCACCCACTACTTTCTATGCATACTTGCAGGCAATGCTTCAAAGTGCTCGAGATTATCGTATTCAGGAGTCCACCAAAGAAATTCTTAAAAATGTATCCATGCTGGGCAGACATCTGGAGGCATACCATGAGCATTATCAAAAGGTAGGAAATCACCTAGGGACAGTGGTCAATGCCTATAATCGCTCTGCTAAAGAGTTTGGAAAGATAGATAAAGACATCACCAAATTAACCGGGGAAAACATAGACGCCGAAATTCCCCTTTTAGATAAACCTTTGATGGATGAAGAGTAGTTTGGAGGAAGAAAAATGGAAGAAGTTTTTAAAAGCCGTAGGGCTTTTTCGTTTTGTGCCTTTCACTGACTTTGTGATGGCCTCTGGATCTTTGGCAACAGGTACGCTTCGCGAGTCATCCGATTTCGATGTATTGATTGGAGTGCGCCAGGGGCGCATTTTTACAAATCGCTTTTTTGCGGTATTGATATTCGGCATCACGGGTAATTTTAAACACAATATGCACGAGCGGGGAGTGGCCAAAGATATGATATGTCTGAATCATTTTGTAACACCGAAAGCGTACAAGTTTTCGCCACCCTATACTGATTATGATCAAGAGATTTATCAAAATTTAATATTGGTATTCGGAGATGAAGAAAAGGCGAAAGAGTTTATAAAAGCCAATGATTGGCTTAACCCCAAGAAGATTTATGAAAGAAGCGATAAATATTTAGGGAACAGAAGGACCTTTTTGAGAAGATTTATAGAATTTTTGTTGGATGGGTCATTTGGAAACCTGTTGGAAGAACTAAAGTTTATTCAAATCAAAACGATTCACCGCGGTTCGCTCCTAAAGATTTCCGAAGGCGCTAGATTTAAATGCGACGAGAATGAACTCGAATTTCATATAGGTTCTGCTAGGACTATTAAAAAATGGAAAGAGAGAAAGATGGGTTGACACACCCGCTCGCCTTTAATATCTTCCTAGATACTCGCACATTGGAGGTTGGGGTGTTTGGAAGACAGAGAGTGATCCTGTCGCAAGGGGAAGAAGAGCGCCTTCTTTGTAGAACCCTGACGGTTTGGGGCGCCTACCGTGTGGCCGATTCGGTCATTCGGAATCACAAGAGGCCTCTGACGGGTGCCAAGAGCTGGTTTGCTCCTCGTCCATTCAGGGTGGTGGTTCAAGCGGCAAAGCCGTTGCTCTTCTTCTGGCAAGAAGAGCTGAGCCCTCACTACGTGGGAGACGCGTACATCATTCGATAGGGGTGGGCATCGCTTCGGCGATGCCCACTCTAAACCCTTGACAATAATCGATAAAAACCGTATAAAAACTAACGTAATGAAGTTAAAACCATTAAGTAATCGGGTCTTTTTAGAGCCCATAGAAGAAGAAACAACCACGGCGTCGGGCATTGTTATTCCCGAGACAGTTGATAAAGAAAGGCCTCAAAAAGGCAAAGTTTTAGCTGTTGGCCCCGGAAGATTTAATGAAAAAGGTGAACGCATTCCTATATCTGTTAAGGAGGGCGATACAGTTCTTTTTAAGAAGTATGGTCCAGACGAAATAGAGATTGATAAAAAGAAGTACCTAGTCGCAGATGAAGACGACATTTTGGCTGTCGTCGAAGGATAGTCGAAAAGAGTGATCCGCCTTCGCTAAAGCTACGGCAGGACGCTCATAAAATGAATTAAATCAAAGATTAAAGAATTTTATGGCAAAAAATATTATATTTGACGAGAAAGCTCGTCAGGAAATAAAAAAAGGGGCGGATAAGTTAGCGAATGCAGTACGCATGACTTTGGGTCCAAGGGGAAGGGCGGCTGTAATAGAAAAATCATACGGTGCGCCTCAAGTTACTTTTGACGGAGTAACCGTTGCTAGGGAAATTGAGCTCAAGGATAAGAACGAGAACCTAGGCGCCGATTTAATTAAGCAGGCGGCAGACAAGACAAACGACGCGGTAGGAGACGGAACTAGCACCGCCGTAGTATTAGCCCAATCCATGATTGACGAGGGTGAAAAGCTTATTCAAGACAAAGGATTCAACGTTATCCAATTAGCGGAAAAGTTAAAACAAGAAAGCGTCAGGGTAATAGAAGCGCTTGAAGCACAGAAAGAACCGGTTGACGATAATAAAAAAATAGAAGAAGTGGCGACCCTATCTTCCAAAGATAAAGAGATAGGTAGGTTAATAGCCGAAGTAATGGAGAGCGTTGGTAAGGATGGTGTGGTGACGGTTGATGATTCAAATACTGTCGGGAACTCATACGAAATTGTAGAAGGTATGCAGTTTGATCGTGGTTATATCTCGCCCTACATGATAACCGACCAAGACAGAATGGAAGCAATGCTCGAAAATCCATATATCTTGGTTACAGACCAAAAGGTGTCTGCTATTTCTGAGCTTTTACCTCTCTTGGAGAAAATCATGCAAAGCGGAAAGAAAGAATTGGTGTTGATAGCGGATGATATTGAGGGAGAAGCGTTAGCGACCCTAATAGTTAATAAACTTCGAGGTGTTTTTAACGTCTTGGCAGTAAAGGCCCCCGGATTTGGCGACAGAAAGAAAGAGATGCTTCAAGATATCGCCGTTGTTACGGGCGCCAGTTTTATATCAGGAGATTTGGGCAAGAAATTGGATAGCACAGAGATTGCTGACCTAGGTAGTGCTGAAAAAGTGGTTTCCGACAAGGACGATACTACTATCGTGGGTGGCAAAGGAGACAAAGGTGAGATATCCAATAGAATCAACCAACTTAAGAGTCAATTAGAAATGACCGACTCTGATTTTGACCGAGAGAAAATTGAAGAGAGATTGGGCAAGCTTGCTGGTGGAGTAGCCGTTATTAGAGTTGGTGCCCCAACCGAATCTGCTCAAAAAGAATTGAAAGATAGGGTAAACGATGCTGTTCACGCGACGAAAGCAGCTATGGAGGAAGGAGTCGTGCCTGGAGGCGGTATGGCTCTTTATAATGTAGACCTTTTTGGAGAAGGAACAACTTCTGCGGATAAAGTGAGTGAAGCAGTTAGAATAATTCTTAAGAGAGCTCTTCATGCTCCAGTCAAAGCCATTATTCTCAATAGCGGAGGAGATGAGAAAACTTTTAAAGAGTTTGAGCGAAGAAAAGCTGATTCGAAAGACAGATGGCTTGGTTTTGATGGTCTTACAAATAAAGTGGTTAACCTGAAAGACGTCGGCATTAACGATCCGCTTAAGGTAACGAAAACCGCTTTTCTAAACGCCGTATCAGTAGCATCTACCTACCTAACTTTAGGCGCTGCTATCACGGAAATCCCTGAAGATAAAAAAGATCTTTCAGCATCGGGAATGCCCGGTATGTAATAACACCTAAACGGGTGTTATAATAATCGCGATGTCATCAATCAATTACATCCTAATAGGCGTGGGTTTGTTAGCCCTTTGGCTAGCTTTTATCTACAACTCTCTGGTCAAGATGCGCATGCGGGCTCGAGAAGCTCTCTCGGATATTGATGTCCAACTAAAGCGCAGATTCGACCTTATTCCAAACATCGTCGAAACGGTTAAAGGATATGCAAGCCACGAAAAAGGAGTGCTTGAAAATGTTACCAAAGCAAGGGCGGAGGTAGCTCAAAGTGGTGGTGACCCTCTTGAAAGGGAGGGGGCAGAAAACATGCTTTCTAACACTCTAAAAACACTGTTTGCGGTGGCAGAGAATTACCCAGACCTTAAAGCCAATGCTAACTTCTTAGATTTGCAACGAGAGCTTTCCGACACGGAAAACAAAATTCAAGCATCCAGAAGATTCTTTAACACCACCGTTAAAGATTTGAACACAAAAATTCAATCTTTTCCGGTCAACATGGTGGCTAAGATACTTGGATTTAAGGAGGAGATGTTTTTTGAGACCGACGACGAAGAAAAGGAATCAGTCCAGGTTAGTTTCTAGTGGATAGTTTTTAGTGGCTAGTTTTTAGTGGATAGTGGATAGTGATTAATTATGAGTTATGAGTATTAACTCTTACAAAGAGCTTATTGTGTGGCAGAAAGCTGTGGAGTTAGTTGAGCTCGTTTATTTGTTACTGCAAGACTTTCCAAAGGAAGAGATGTATGGATTAACGTCTCAAATAAAAAGAGCGACCGTTTCTATAGCATCGAATATTGCCGAGGGTAGTAATAGGGGTACTCGGAAAGACTTCCGCAATTTTTTGTTTAATGCTTTTGGTTCGGGAGCAGAATTAGAAACACAATTATTGATTGCACAGAAGTTGAATTTTGTCTCACCCGATAGTTGTAAAAAGACCAATGAGCTATTGGAAGAGATTATGAAAATGCTTAATAAGCTTATCAGTGAACTTGCAGAAAGAACCTAATCACTAGAAACTAATCACTAGTCACTAAAAAATGGCTTCGCTCTATACCGAAAAATCAAAAAATATTCGTAAAACCTGGATTCTATTCAGTGGGTTTCTCATATTTGTAATAAGCGTCGGTTGGGTTTTCTCTCAAGTTTATGGCGATAGCACCATTTTATATATGGCTGTCTTTTTTAGCGTGATGATGAGCATCATTAGCTACTGGCAATCAGACAAGATTGTATTGAAAATGCATAAGGCGAAAGAGGTGACGATGAAAACTAACCCAGAGCTTTATCGGATAGTAGAAAATCTATCCATTACGGCCGGACTGCCTATGCCGAAGGTTTATATCATTCCTGAACTTGCGCCGAATGCTTTCGCCACAGGCAGAAATCCAGAGCACGCAGTAGTGGCGGTGACAGAAGGGCTTCTGCAAAAACTAGACAGAAGTGAGCTGGAGGGAGTATTGGCGCACGAACTCTCTCACGTCGGCAATCGAGATATTCTAGTTTCAACCGTAGCCGTTGTTCTGGTCGGCTTTATCTCTCTTTTAGCAGATATGTTTATGCGTTCAATGATGTTTGGAGGTAGAAGAGATAACGAAGGAAGAGGTGGAGGGATTTTGATATTGATTGGGGTGGCAGTAGCTATTTTGGCGCCGATATCTGCCAGCCTGATGCAATTGGCAATTTCTAGAAAAAGAGAGCTCTTGGCAGATAGTTCTGGCGCGCTTCTGACTCGATATCCTGAAGGATTGGCGAGTGCCTTACAAAAGATATCTTCCGACCCAACGCCTATGCGATCCGCGAATAATACCACGGCTCATTTGTGGGTAGCTGATCCTTTTAAAGGTAAAAAGGCGATGGGATTCTTACATAAACTATTCTTGACTCACCCTCCAATTGAAGAGAGGATAAAGGCATTAGAGGGATTAAAGATATGAGTATAGAAAGCCCAAAAGAAATACAACAGCTTAGGGCAACCGTTCTAGAGCTTGGGCAGATAGCCGAAGAACTTAAGAAACGTTTGGAGGAAGAGAGTCGTCTCGCTCGTCAAGATCCTGAAACGGGGCTTTTAAATAAACGGGGTCTTAAAGAAAAGCTTAATAGAAGGGGGACTGAGACAAAAGAAAAAACCGCGGTTGTATTCTTGGATATCGACGATTTTAAAGGGATTAATGATACGTATGGCCACGGAGTGGGAGATAGAGTGTTGCGAGTCCTTGGAAAAATCCTTAAAGAAGTGGCTAGAGAGGGCGATACGCTGGTTGAGCTTCCCGAAGGTCTTGCTGCAAGAGTGGGGGGTGACGAGATGGTTTTGGTTTTGCCCGGAGCAGATGAAGAGGGGGCGATGCGAGTTTTAGAAAGAATTAATCAGAGGGTCGCAGAAGAGGAAATTGAGACGGATGAGGGGCCAATCAAATTTGCGATTAGCGGAGGAGTGGGTAGGGATTTTGACGTGGCTGACAGGAAAATGTATGAAGAGAAGAGGGGAAAGAAGGAGGGCAAAGAAAGATAGGGCTGAAGATTGGAAAGCTTGGTGAGGTTGATATTTAAAAGGAAGGGTGCCGGAGTGGTCTAACGGAACGGCTTGTTCCCGGTTTGTTTAGAAACACTAATCTAGTTAGTATTTCTAAATATAAACCGCAATCCCGCTCGTAGCGGAGGAGTGGCCGAGTGGTTTAAGGCGCACGCTTGGAAAGCGTGTTGAGTGAAAGCTCTCGCAGGTTCAAATCCTGTCTCCTCCGCTAGGGGCGGGAGAAAACATTTAGGAATGGGTTCGCCCCGAAGAACAACGAAGTTGCCTACGGGGTAAGAATCCCACCCCTTCCGCCAATAGTATTTTTTATCGTAAATAGTTATTCGTTTGTGCCCTCGACAAGTATACCCCCTAGGGGGTATACTGTTTTATATATGAAATACATGGACGATAAAAACAAGGCGAAAGTCATCCGCCGACTCAAGCTTTTAGAAGGTCAGGTTCGCGGGCTTCAAAAGATGGTCCAAAACGATACTTACTGTATTGATGTGATTACCCAGACATCAGCCGTGAAGCAAGGACTATCGAACGTTGAGGATTTACTTCTTGAGAATCACCTGAGTCATTGCGTCAGTCATCAAATGAAATCTGGACAAGAAGCTAAAGCAAAGGGTGAAATTATTAAGGTATATAAGCTCAAGAGAAAATAATATGCATACACAAACATACAAAGTAAAAGGCATGCACTGCGCTTCGTGCTCATCGGTCATCGAGAAGGCGTTTAAAAAAATCGAGGGAGTGCAGTCAGCGGAAGTCAATTATGGCACAGAGAAGGCCAAAATTTCTTTCAATTCATCGAAAACGAATCCTCACGATCTTTCCAAGCATATCGAGCCACTCGGATATTCACTGGAGGTCCCTGCTACAGCCGAGGAAATGGGAATGTCCGAGAGCGAGCATACGACACATCTGGGACTTAATCAGTCAAAAAAAGAAAAGCTTGCCGAGGTTGCGGATATGCGAACAAAAGTGTTTTCTGCCATTCCTCTTGCGATTTTTGCCACCCTTGTCATGGGTTGGGATATTCTTGCGGAGTACGGCGTCGTATCAGAAATGGGGTATGTAGTGAAGGAGTTCTTTAGTCATCTTCTGCCCCTAATGGCGACATATACGCTTTTTGTCGTTGGTAAGCCGTACCTTCTCGGTTTTTATAGATTTCTTCGATATGGCAAGGCAAATATGGACACACTGATCGGCATTGGAACTGTCGCCGCCTTTTTATACAGCTTTGCGGTTACGGCCTTCGAGGAAACACTTCGACCTTTTATAAATGTCGATTATCAGTATTACGACGTAACAATCGTTGTTATCACCTTTATTGCGCTTGGTAAATATTTGGAAGCTAGATCAAAAATAAAGACAGGCGATGCCATAGAAAAGCTTCTTAATCTGCAAGCCAAGACGGCGCTCGTTATCCGCGATGGAAAAGAAATAGAAATATCGGTCAATGACGTCAAGCATGGTGATCTGATTATCGTTAAGCCGGGTGCAAAAATTCCTGTGGACGGAGTGATAACTGACGGGAGTTCTTTTGTTGATGAATCTATGGTCACCGGAGAGCCGATGCCAGCACAGAAGAAGATCGGAGACAGCGTTGTCTCTGGGACACTAAACACCAGTGGATCGTTTACATTCAAAGCAACAAAAGTTGGATCGGAAACACTGCTTGCCCAGATTATTGAGATGGTCGAGGACGCTCAAGGAAGCAAAGCCCCGATACAAGCTCTCGCAGACAAAATTTCATCGGTTTTTGTGCCGATTGTTTTGGTAATTGCTTTCTTTTCTCTCGGTACATGGCTCATTGTTGGGTCGCAATATTTGGGTCTTTCTCAAGCCCTGTCTTTCGGCCTTGTTTCATTTGTGGGCATTCTTGTCATTGCATGTCCGTGCGCCCTCGGTCTTGCCACACCAACGGCGATTATCGTCGGTGTTGGTAAAGGGGCGAAAGAAGGAATTCTTATTAGAGATGCCGCTACGCTTGAAAAACTGCATAAGGTAAATACAGTTGTGGTTGATAAAACAGGCACATTAACCCGTGGTAAACCAACGCTCGTCGATATTCAAAATCTTTCAAATAAAAAAGATGACGAACTTATATCGATTCTGGCGTCACTTGAGAAAAAATCAGAACATCCGATTGCTCACGCGATTGTAAACTATGCCGAGGAGAAAAACATTCCTATCTCCGAAGCTTTAGATTTTGAAGGGATACAAGGCAAGGGACTTAAGGGGAAGATTAACGGCACGGAATATTTTGTTGGCAATACAAAGCTCATGAGCGATCTTAAGATTCCCTTTAATGTCGCCAAGCTTAATGAGTTTACATCCCAAGGCAAAACACCTGTCATTCTCGCAACATCGGAAAAGGTGCTTGGTTTTGTGATGGTCGCGGATGAGATAAAAGCTGAATCTATTGAGGCAATAAAGAATCTCCATGCTCTTGGAATCCAAGTGGTTATGCTTACTGGCGATGATGAAAGAGCCGCCAAATACATTGGATCACTTGTTGGCATTGATGACGTTGTCGCCCATGTGCTACCGCAGGATAAGCTAGAAAAGATAAAAAAGCTTCAGTTACAGGGTCGAGTGGTCGCAATGGCTGGTGACGGCATAAACGACGCCCCCGCACTCGCACAGGCCGATGTAGGTATCGCTATGGGAACCGGAACGGATGTAGCAATAGAGTCGGCCGGCATCACCCTTCTCGGTGGAGATATCTCAAAGCTTGTTAAAGCAATCAAGCTCTCGAAAATCACCATGCGAGGAATCAAGCAGAATCTGTTTTGGGCTTTCATCTATAACATCGTCGGCATTCCTCTTGCCGCCGGAGTTTTGTATCCAGTATTTGGTTGGCTTCTAAATCCCGTATTTGCTGGCTTTGCAATGGCAATGTCTTCAGTGTCGGTGGTGTCAAACTCGCTTCGAATTAAGGCAAAGAAATTATAGATATGAAAACATATACATTTCATGTTTCTGGTACTCATTGCGCTTCATGTAAAATCTTGATTGAAGACACTCTGAACGAACAGGTTTTTGTACGAAATACTCGAGTTAATCTCAAAAGAGAAACTGTTGAAATTGAAACTGATAGTGATCAGAGTCCCGAAGAATTAGCGCGAACGCTTACAGATAAAATAGAACCGAATGGATATAAATTATCTGTAGAAAAATCTGTCCAAGAAAAACAAAACAACGATGTTATTTGGAAAGCTATACCGATCGGACTCGCGTTCCTTATCTTATTCTTTCTGTTGCAAAGATCTGGAATTTTAAATTTTGGTATTGGTGGTCAAACAACTCCCACAACAAGCTTTATCATCGGCCTCATCGCCTCGGTATCAAGTTGTCTTGCCATCGTCGGCGGTTTGGTCTTATCTCTTTCAACCAAAGTATCACAAGACAATATAAGCGACACAAAGACCTTCCTGTTTTTCCACGTAGGAAGGTTGGTTAGTTTTGCGGTATTGGGCGGAGTTCTCGGAGCAGTTGGTGGTGCAATCGGAATGAATTTTACTTTTACAGCAATCTTGGGTCTTCTGGCCTCTGTGGTGATGTTGTTGCTAGGTTTAAATTTGATTGGAGTATTTGCAAAAAACAAAATTACGTTGCCAGTGGGAATCTTTAATTTTTTCAGAAAAATAGAGCACAAAACCCTCACGCCACTCATCGTCGGCTTCGCCACATTTTTTCTTCCGTGCGGTTTTACGCAATCAATGCAGGTTTCCGCACTAGGAAGCGGATCATTTATGTCCGGACTTCTTATTATGTCCGCGTTCGCACTCGGAACACTACCAATGCTCGCATTTCTTTCTTTCGGGTCGGCATCATTTGCGCACGGAAAACACGCTCCGCTATTTTTCAAATCTGCAGGAGTGATTGTGGTCGGTCTTGGGTTGTTTGCGCTTCTCGCTGGTCTTGCCGGGCTTGGAGTCATTAATCCACTATTTAACATATAATCAACTTATGAATAAAACCGCCTTAATTATCATTACGATTGTACTTATTATAAGTATTGGCATTGTGTTTTTCGGACAGGCAAGAGAAAACTCCGACTCAACTAGCGCCCAGTCTGCACAAAACGTTGAAATAAGAGATGGTATTCAGTACGTCACCATAAATGCTCGAGGCGGATACTTTCCCAAAATATCAGAAGCCAAAGCAAACGTTCAAACAAAATTGATTGTTAAGACAAATGGCACATACGATTGCTCGGCGGCGTTGGTTATTAGATCAATTGGCTATCAAAAAATTCTACCCCAGACGGGTGAAGAAATTATTGATCTTGGTATTCCAGAAGTTGGAAAGCTTCAAGGGCTTTGCAGTATGGGAATGTATAATTTTGTCGTCAATTTTAACTAGCTTTTAAATCAAATATAATTTGCTTAATATTTTCTAAGTTAG
>PFAH01000002.1:0-12967 GCA_002773725.1 Candidatus Colwellbacteria bacterium CG10_big_fil_rev_8_21_14_0_10_42_22 | reverse complement strand
TTTTGTGGTACTTTGGCGCTGAGTTTGAATACTCCCCACTCACAGCGATACGGCTGTGATGGATAGCCCTTTGAGGAGGAGACAATGACCCGCAAGGGTACATTCAACGGCGACACGGTCTACGAGTATTCCGGCCACACCTATGGGGTCATCTCCCCTGATGGTGTCGCCGTAACCAAAGAACCGGACACGTTCCCCTTCTTCGAAGTTCCTGCAGGCTCTGTCAAATGGGACGATGAATGGGACGACGAAGATGAACGTCCGCAGGCCACCCCCTGAACCAATCGTCCACAACACGGACCACCAAAGAGGATTACCCTCAACGGTGGTCCTCTTCAGTTATGGGTTCGCAGATATCAATACTTTCTTCAAATCTCCCTCAATCTCTATCCAATCCAGAGTTTTAAACCTGCCTACCGGCAGGCAGGCGTGTTCATTAGGGGGAGCACTATCTTGACTAACCACGTTATTTATGGTAGCTTCTCTTTATCACGATCCAGGGAGGAAACGTGGTCAGAACCTATGATTACCCCGTATGGGGAACGCAGGGTGGTGGTCTCGCCCGTGAAGTGGATGGGACCTACGTCTTCGTGGAAGCTCCTCCGAGCATCCCTTCGCTGGAAATCGGAGATGAGGTGCCCGAGGAGTGGGACCTCATCCCCGCCAACGAGCGCGCCAAGATGGAGGTGCTGTAGATGCGGCTGCATCGTAACATCACCCCCGAAAAGCGAGCCTGGAGCGTCGCCGAGAAGGCAGCGGAAGAAGCTGCCAAAGACACGGTCCGACGCAACGGCAACTGGGATTCCTTTTGGGACACCTACGGAGAGGTCTTCAACGAGACCTACTACGGTGCCCTGCGGGAACTCCAGGAGCAAGAGCTTGCTGGGCGCCTCCTGCTGTTAGCCAAGACGACAAGACGAAGTCGCCGATGACTGGGAGGGCCGTCTCAACAGACGACGCTCTCACGAGGCGGCTTTTCCCATTCTTGGATTTATAGATATCAAAACCTTCTCTAAATCTTTTTTAATACTCAATCAACCCAGAATTTTTCAAGCGTGTATGTTTGCCGGTAGGTATGGCCTGCCTGCCGGTAGGCGAGTTCATTGGGGGGAGCCTCTAAAACTGAAAAATGAAAAGGACCACATTGCTGCGGTCCTACCCCCTGGTATTTCCAGGAGGATTTCTCCGTTAGGAGTTATAACGCGATGAACTACGGCGTCGGAGTCTGTACGAACAGATTGCCGTCGAACTCCGGAGGGAGAATGACGACACCGACGACTTCCTTCAGTGCGTTGATGTACAACCACTGAAGGTATTCGGCAGAGAACTGGTCTTCACAACTGGCGTTCGGCACGATGACCGAATTGCCCTCTGCGTCGACCGTCTGCACACCACCACAGGCCACAATCTGTTCGGCCTGCGAGATGCCATAAGCACGGACAGCCTCCTGACGCGCCTTGATCTCCTCTTCTTGAAGGGTGATCGCCGCACGCTGAAGGTCCTGCTCGGCGCCTTGCTTTGCATCGATGCGTGTCCGAACTTCCAAGCCAGGATCCACATCTCGAATCAGCACATCGATGATGGTGATGCCGTGTGGCCCCACCTTGGATGCGATGCAATCGAACGAATTGGTTCCGAGCTGTTGTCTCTGGGTGGTATATGCCTCCTCGAGCGTGAGGGCAACCGGTGCGTTGCGGACGCAGGATCGAATTGGAGGAAGAACGACTACGTCGAACCAGTCCGCACCGACAGTACGAATCAGGTTGTCGGCGGTGTCCTTCGTCACAATCGCTTGCACGGTCAGTTCGATGGTCATGTTGCCACCACCCGAGGCCTGAGCTTCGATAGCCTCGGCGACTGCCGACTTGTCTTCGGTGTTGTTGGTGAAGGTGTAGGCCTTGATGCGTCCATCCACCAATACGACGTCTTCCCAGGGCCAGACGATCTTGAGCCCAGGATCGAGCGAAGATTGGGAATAGACCCCGAACGCTCGAACTACGCCGACGTGCTCGTCCGGCACGATCTTGATCGTGCTGAAGAGCAAGAAGATGAACGCGAGTGCAGAAAGCCCCACCGAAGTCCAGTAGAGGAAACGACCTCCTGGTTGCCACCGAAGCAACGCGCGCTCATAGGCATCCTCATCGAATACCTCCTGACCCACGTGGTTCCGACGCGTGAATTCCGTTCTCGTTGGCCTCTCGTCGCCGGAACGCCGACCGATGATGAAAGTCACCAGTGCAGCGATCAGCAAACAGCCAATCAAAACTGTCATGAACACGATCTGTTTCTCCTCAATGTGCATACATGATGATCCTCATGCTGGAGCTAGAGGTCCTCTCTTAGCAGATTACTAATAACACAAACTCGCCTGATAGTCAATAATGGCAGTTTATTATGCCACTCTCTCTAATCCACCCCTTATTTACACCCAATCCAGAGTTCTCCAAGCGTGCTCTAGGGGTTTTGGAGTCATATAGACGATATCTGCAAAAGACCGCAGAGCGGTCTTGGTTAAGCTTTGTTATAATCTTATTGAATGCCAAAGAAAAAGAAGGTCAAGTTTTTCACTAAAGGGTGGCGGATAATATTTAGATATCTAGGCGAGTATAAGAGGGAGATTCTAATCATTTCTTTCTTGGGCGTCGTCTCCGCCATCGCCAACGGCTTTGTTCCCTATATAGTAGGAAGATTTTTTGATGCCATTCTTAGTCCTGCAGAGATTTTGGCTATCGGTGGTATTGGAGCTCCGCTTTGGGCCTGGCTTTTGGTCTTGTTGGGCATTACCCAATTAATTGCCAATTTTGCGGACTGGGTTAATGACGTGCAGAGTAGGAATGTGGGGACGCTTCTTAATGCGAGATATCCGACACGAGCAGTTGAACATTTAATTCGTCTGCCAATTTCTTTTCACAAAGACCAAAAAACAGGGGAAGTTTGGGATAAGATTGTCCGGGGGATGAACGCCTCGGTGAGTATGATTGAAAGAGTAGTATTGACTCTTGCCCCCCAGATCTTGGCTGTTTTCATAGGCATAACCATTGCTTTTGTTATTCACCCGATACTGGCGAGCATTATCGTGTTTGGAGTTCTCCTCTATGTGGCGACCTTGGCAAAAATTGTTCCCCCGATAGTCACTCTACAAAAGAAGGGATATCGAGCATGGAACCGAGCTTTCGGCAATGCATATGACACCGTTACTAATGTTCAAACGGTTAAACTTTTTACAGCCGAAGAGTATGAGAGCAAGAAGGCCCATCGTTCATATATAGATAAAGCTGCCCGTTCGTGGTTCAAGGTGGAGAAGATTTGGAGTGATATTAATTTCTATCAGCGGATATTGATTGCCATTACGCAGATATTGGTATTTGTATTTGCTGTTTATTTCATAACTAAGGGCGAATTAACGCTCGGCGGATTGATTGCCCTAAATGGTTATGCCGGCATGGTTTTTGGTCCTTTTGTCAGGTTGGGATATAACTGGGAGATAGTGCAAAACGGGATTGTTGCCATTGAAAGGGCAGAAGAGATATTGAGCACTCCCCGTGAAATATATGAGCCCGAAAACGCTTTATCCCTTGGAGATTTAAAAGGGAAGATAGAATTCAAAAATGTTAGTTTTGAATATGGAAAAAACAAAGGTCAGGTTCTCAAGGGGATTAGCTTTAAAATTCGTCAGGGAGAGGTGGTAGCTCTGGTTGGTGAATCGGGAGTAGGGAAGAGCACGCTTGTGGATCTAATCTCGGGGTATTATTTCTCATCTAAAGGGAGTGTTTTGATTGATGACAAAGATATTAAAAAGGTTTCTTTGAAATCTTTGAGGGAGCAGATAGCGGTCGTCCCACAGGAAGTAGTGCTTTTTAACGACACGATAGAAAACAATATTCGATACGGGGATTTTAAAGCTTCTCACGAAAATGTTGTAAGAGCCGCTAAAGAGGCGCACGCAGACATTTTTATCAACAAATTTTCCAAGAAATATCAGCAGTTAGTCGGAGAGAGGGGGATTAAGCTCTCCGTAGGTCAGAAACAGAGGATTGCCATTGCGCGCGCTATCCTGCGCGATCCTAAAATATTGATTTTAGACGAGCCGACGAGCGCCCTTGATATTGAAACAGAAAAATACATCGGCGAGTCATTGGAGAAACTGATGAAGAACAGGACAACCATTATTATTGCCCATCGGCTTAGTACGGTCAGAAGGTCCAACAGAATTCTTGTTTTTGAAGCCGGGAAGTTGATTGAGCAGGGCACTCATGAAGAGCTGGTTAAGAATAGAAAGGGACTTTATCACCGCCTCTATAAATTGCATGTGGGCCTTGGTTAGATCTTCAGCCCAAATTCACCAAATCTGTTTTTGCGTAAGCAAGTTGTCCCTTTGTTAAAGGATGAGCTAGAATTGAAATAGTCGCTGATATTTAGAAAATATCATTGTGAAAAGGTGTTTGGGGTCGGTGTTTAGGATTTAATACAGTAGAAATATGGAAAGAATAACCGAAGAATCCCATCCAAATCTAGATTATCAAAAGTTGATATCTGAAAATCCTTGGATTATTCAGAGAGATATGGATTGTGTTGTTAGTACGGACAGCGACGGTTTTTTATGCGGTCTTTTGATGTCTCATTATTTAGGTTGGAAGATAAAAGGGTTCTACGACAACAAGGCTTTATTGCTAGAAAATGGAGTAAATCCAAAAGAGTGTGTTTTTCTTGATGTCGAGATATTTAGAGAGGGATTCAAAAGTGTTGGTCAACACATGATCTCTAGAGACTTCTCAAAAGACCAATGCATTGGTTTTAATACAGAAACGATCAATCCAAACAATATTCGAAAATACGACGCCGTGAATAACTTTAAAGAAAAGTATCCTTTTGCTACGGTACATTTATTAATTTCTATATTGGATTTCATTGAAGAAAGCATCGTCGACGTCGATGTTAAAAAAGACTCTCTAGGGTTCTTATTATATACAGACGGAACATTCAAAAATCTCTTTAATTATCCAGAAAACTGTTTAAGCTGGCTCGAATACATGTCCATTAATAACGCAGATCATCCTCTCAATAAGATTTTTTATGGCAACGATAAGATTATTGAGGTTATGGAAAATTTAAAAGAAATATTTGCCAAAATTAACCAAATAAGAAAAAGAGCAGACAAATTAATTTTGACTAGGAAAAAACAAAGAAGTTCAGATCTGGATTTAGTAGGTATATCAGGAAAAGAGGGGATATATAGAGTAGAAAAAGAATTAGCAGCAGACAGCAAGAAATTCTTATTTTTAATGGGAGAAATAACGGGATGGAATTTTAGAGAAGAATGTTGGACTTATGAAAATATGGAGCTGCTTAAGTTCACAAAAGGGGCAACAAAAGCATCTGGCATAAAATACGAAGAACTACTAGAAAAAGAACCTCTTTCAATGGCAATTACTTCAACGGATACTATAGAATACACCGTTGAAGGCCCATCATATTTGTAAACTATTAGGGATTTCATTTTTAATTCTTCTCTTTGCGATTTCGCAATATTTTCGATCTATATCAATTCCGATATAGTTCATTCCGAGTTTTTTTGCTGCCACCATGGTAGTTCCACTACCGACGAAGGGGTCTAAAACAACACCATTTCTAGGGCAGAAACACTGGATGAAATCATAGGGTAGTTTATCTGGAAAAGTTGCTGGGTGTTCATGTTTAAGCTTGGAACCATCCCCAGCAGTTAAGTATTCCCATATAGTACCCCTACATTTTAGGGGGTTAATCTTAATTGGTCTGGCCCTTAGTGTCTTTCCGCTAGTCAATCTTGTGGCTCCGCCAGTAAGTGTTTTTCCTGCATGCTTAGAAGGAATCTTCAGGGGTTCTTTGTCAAAATACTGAGGACGATCCCCCTTCAAGAAAATAGGCATATATTCGTGATCTACTCGAAATCTTTTGTTCCACCAAGCCCCTTCTGCTCCATATTTTCTATATATGGTCGTTTCGAAAAGTTTAAACCCAATATTGTCACACCAATCGATGATTGTCTTGAAAGATGTTAAAGTTTTTCCGAAATTTTTTGTTTGATCTTGTATAACCATCACGGCAATTCCGCCATCTCTAAGCACTCTATATAACTCCTTTCCAGTATTATGAAGATCAAAAGGAGGGCTACCATTGTAATCTCTCAAATCATCATAGGGAGGAGAGGTAACGACGAGATCTATAGAGTTGCTAGGTATTCTTGATAACCCCTGTACGGAATCATCGCAAATAATTTGATTTAGATATGTATCCAACTTTTTATCTGACGATATTCCCTGAATTTCATTTTTAGTCACTGACCCCTCTGATGGAACTATGCCCCTCGGTTGATTCAATTTCTTTTCTAAAAAACCTTTCTCCTCAAGATTTTTAATATGTTCGTGTACAGTGGCCACAGAGCGAAGATTAAAATTATCTGCAATTTCCCCTAGAGAGGGAGAATAACCATTATTTGCTATATAACTTGTGACGTAATTTAATATCTCTTTCTGTCTTTTTGTTAGCGTTACTCTCATTTAATAATAATAACATTTAATCCCGAAAATGAACCGAAAGTTATTCACAGTTTGTAAAGGTAGGTGGTTTGAGAACTTACTAAAAGCATGATATAAACGGACATATTGCCTGAAAAAAATAAATTAAATACAAATATTATGATAAAAATCGATTTAATTGAAAAAATAGAAAAGAGATATAATCAAGAAGAACGCAAAAGCGAGGATTCTTAAATCACCCACCTCCCTTTTTTTTGGTTTTGTAGTCCCGCAAAAAATTTCAGGACGAAGCCCAAGCGAGAGCGTGGCGTGGACATATAGAATGAACAAGTACGGAATACCTGAAGAAGAATTGAGAGAAATTACTTTTAGAATAAAACTATGACAGATTTCTTTGAGAGAAAAAGAAAAGCAAGAACGAATAAAAGTCTTGGAGTTTGTGCGCAACACTAGTCTAATAGAGCCGCCCCTTTAGTTGGTGCCGATCAAAATTCAAAGTCCCAACTTGACATCGACATACTTTTGGCTATAATCAGATTGCGATGTTGCCTCGCACATCGTCACTACTAGTTTAGTACTGTGGTGTCCGTAGAGAGATCTCGGGAAGACGTTTAGCAAAAGCTAAGTCGATGTAAAAATGCTTTGTGACTAGACGTGCGAGGGATCGCGCGTTTTTTAGTTCCCTAGATGAAAGTTAACGAAAGTCGCAAAACAAAAAAATAACATACCAATGACACAATTAATAAAACTGCCAGTAGTTTCCTTTAGAAAAATTGCTAGTCCTTACGACGATGTTGGGGCACGAACCTATGTAGCAGTTGTTAACGTTAAGGACGTACCGGAAGAGCTAGAAGATTGGAGAAAAGCTCTGAATCCTCGGGATCCTAAAATAACCTCTGGTGTAGCAAAAAAAATATTTGCCACCCTTGAAAACACTCCTGAAACCTTTTTCTTCAGAAATAGGGGTATTACTCTCATTGCTAACAAAACGAGATTCGACAACCAACGAAATGTTTTGGAGGTAGAAATGGAGAATGAGAGCAAAAATGGCCTACTCGATGGCGGTCACACCTTTAGGGTAATTCGCGAATTTGTAGATGGGCTATCCAACGAAGAATTGGGAAGCTTTTCCGCTTATGTTAGGCTGGAAATAATAGAGGGTGTCACCGACCCTGACGAGGTAGTTAACATAGTGGAATCTAGAAACACCTCTACCCAAGTAAAAGAACAAAGCTTGGAAGAGCTGAGGGGAGCCTACGACGCCATCAAGGGTGTTTTGGAAAGTAAGCCCTACGCAGGACAGATAGCATACAAGGAGTTCGAATTAACAGAGGAGGGGAGTGTTAAGAACATAGATATCAAGGAGATTCTCTCATACCTAGTGTGCTTTGATGTAGAAGAGTTTAGTTCTGACAACCATCCTATTAGGGCCTACACTACTAGAGCATCAGTGGTCGAGCACTTCAAAAGGCATAAAGAGCGCGTGATGAAATATATCCCGCTACTACCGACGATACTGGAACTTCGTGACTTAATTTACCTAGAGTTGCCAAAATCTTACAACAAACAGGGTGGCAAATTTGGTAGGTTAACGGGCGTGACTGAGGTGACGGGACGCAAGATGTCCAAAGCAGATTTGCCGTTTTTGGGTAAAGAATCTAGTTATAGAATTCCAAATGGGTTCATTTATCCAGTCCTCGCAGCATTTAGGAATCTCATCAAGTGTGATTCTAAAAAATGCGAATGGAAAACCGATCCGATCAAAATGTTTGATGAGCTTAAAGATGATCTAGCAAGCCGAGTTGGCGAACAAGCGCTTGAATTCAGAAATCCGAACAAGCTTGGAAAAGATAAGGCCACTTGGCGTGCTTGTTACGATTCCGTCGAACTAGCCCTCCTCAAGCGTAATATCTAGACAATTACAATAAGCGCGCACACGAAATAGAAAGCGATACTAAATAAAAACGTGTCGCTTTCTATTTTCTATTCCAAATGGCAGCTAATAGAATAAAAGATGGATTGGAGGATTTCTTTACAAAGTAGAGTTCCAACATCGTCCCGTAAGGCCAGCCAAGTCGTGCTAGCTCGAAGAGTATGTGAAGTGTTATTCTAGAAGTATGGATCATGTTCTATATATTCTCCTCGCAATGACGTTTTGGGATTTTACGATTCATGTCATTGATAAGAGAGACAGAAAGTACCGTCTTAATGAACAGATGGAAAAGATGTGGTTTCATAAAATGAAAGTAAGTAAGTCTCCATTTTCTTACTACTACCCATTTTTCTGGGGCAAAACTAAGCCAGTCGATGATAGAAATGGCTGGAAGCGTTATGATCTGTTCTGGATTTTCTATTGGGGGATGGCGACAATCCTATTACTCACCTATATATTCTTATCATAGAAAACTGTAAGGAATCTATTGCAATATGCCAGATACCGATACACGAAATATGGATGTTGATCAGCTCGTTAATCTAGCGGGTAAAACTGTTATGGGGACACTTAATGGTCTCCAATCTCAGAAGGCACAAGCTGAAATTAATCGTCGCCTCATAGAGGCATTAAATGAGTCCCGGGATTCAACTAATAGATATAGTGAGAAGTTATTGTTTTTGACCTGGGCACTGGTGTTCCTAACAGTTGTTTTAACGTGGTTTACCTTCCAAACTTACAAACTTCAAAAGATACAAAGTATCCCTGAACAGATAAGTCAGGCGCAAGCAATTAGTAGAGCCATTGAATTATGTAGTAACTCCCCTGAATTAGAGAATTCGGGGTTGTACGACCTTTCCACTGGAGAACCAACTCCATGTTCTCAGGTATTGAACCAATATAAAAAATAACTGAGTGCTCGAAGAGCGTTGTTTTGATATCATAAAACTAGTTAAAACTACCAAGCTGGGCTTGAATTCATACGGTTCTAGCTCGAGGAGGCCCACCAAATAAGATATAATTAAAGATATGAAAAAGAGTACAAGCATAATAATAGTGGCGGTAGTGGCTTTGGCAGCTTTCTATGCCGTCACACAGGGTTTGCCGTCTAATCCAGAGGAGGAAGAGATGGCACAAGAAGAGGTGTCCCAAGAGGGACGAGAAGTCGTTGGTTTGTGGGTAAGTATTACTGACCCAAGGTATGCATCCGAGATTAATACAGACGGAACATATCGGGAATTATATGACGAACAAGTTGTTTCTGAAGGAACTTGGGAGATTTTGACCACACTTGAGAATGAGGGATTGGATGTTGACCCCACGTTTGATAGGCAGGTTTTCTTAAAGAAAATAGATGGGCAGGATGGAGAAACGTTTTACTACCAAATACCCGAACAGGAGGAGGACAGGTTGGTTTTGGTCTATCTTTTTGGAGATGTTTTGATGTTTGAAAGAGCAGTACTTAACGATGGAAGAGATACCCTTTAGCGATTTTAAAAAACTTGATATTCGGATAGGCAAGGTTATTTCTGCTGAAAAAGTGGAAAACACAGACAAGCTGGTTAAACTTGTTTTTGATATGGGGGATCACGAGCGTCAAGTGGTGGCAGGCATTGCGGAAATTGTGGAAGATCCGGCTGAACTCATTGGCAAAGAAATGCCCGTTCTCATAAATCTTAAGCCCAGAATGCTAAAAGGAGAGGAAAGTAATGGCATGATTTTGGCGGTAAATGTAGATGGCAGACCAACTCTTATGAGTCCTGAGAAGCAGGTCCCTCCGGGGAGCCCCATAACATAGACAGCCCCACGCCTGATTGCTATATTTAAGTTAATGAAGCCCCAGAGAACAAGGGTCGCTCTTTTGGTCGGAGGCCCATCGTCTGAACACGAAGTATCCCTTTCTAGCGGTAGAGTTGTTCATAAGCATATTGACCACGATAAGTACGAAGTTATCCCAATTGTAATAGGCAGAAAAGGGGATTGGCCAATAGAACAAAAACAATTACCCGACGTTGCGGACGTAGCGTTTGTGATGATGCACGGCGAGTATGGCGAGGACGGAACGATTCAAGAGATACTCCGAGATTTAAATATGCCCTACACTTGGAGCGATGTGATGGCGAGTTCATTGGCGATGAATAAGCCCCTTTCATATAGGGCTTTTCGGGCGCATGGGATGGATACCCCAGAATCAAAAACTGTGAGTAGGCACAATTTTCACGATATAGATTACGAGATTTTTGATTTGCCGGCCATTGTTAAGCCAGCGGATAGAGGTTCATCCGTGGGAGTTAGTTTGGTTCGCAGGATTAGCGATTTAAAAGATGCGGTTGAAAAGGCCCTAACCCATAGCAAGACGGCGATGGTGGAAAAGTTTATTCCGGGTAAAGAGTTCACTTGTGGAGTGTTGGATGATTCGATGGGAGGCGCTTTTCCGTTGCCTGTTACTCAAATTTTTCCAAGAACCAGCAATTTTTTTGATTACCACGCCAAGTATGTTCCCGGCGCTTCTCACGAAGTTACTCCAGCTCAAATTTCAAAAGAAGAGGCAGAGAGAATACAGGCGACAGCTTTGCGTGCTCATCAAGCAGTGGGCGCCTCCGGCGCTTCACGCACAGATATGATTCTGGGAGAGGACGGAGAACTTTACGTTTTAGAGGTGAATACGATACCGGGGATGACGGAGACGAGCTTATTACCTCAAGGAGCGATAGCGCATGGTATAAGTATCAGCGAGCTTTTAGATAGGATTATTGAGTCCGCCTTCATTAGGCATAAATCAATATATTAAAATATGCTTCCCTCGGAAGAGATAAAGGAAAAACTCGATTTGGTAGAGTTTCTCAAGGGATACCTTGAGTTAAGGCCAGCCGGCAAAAATTATAAGGGCTTGTGTCCTTTTCACAATGAAAAGACGCCCTCTTTTATGGTATCCCCCGACAGGCAGATTTGGCGCTGTTTCGGATGCGGAGAAGGCGGAGACATCTTTCGCTTCTTAATGCGATTTGAAAATCTTGAATTTTATGAAGCCCTGCGGGTCTTAGCTGAAAAAGCAGGAGTTGATATCAAGAAAGGCGCTTCTGCAGACCAAAGACAATTCAACACCCTCTACGAGGTAGTTAATACGGCTAAAGAAATATACAAACGTGAACTTAGAGAATCAAAAGAAGCCATAGATTATCTCAAGGAACGTAATCTGATTGGTCAAACTGTAGCGGATTTTGAAGTTGGCTTTGCTCCAAGAGGGCCCGAGGCGACCACTATGGAGCTTATAAAAAAGGGATATCGCATAGAAGACATATTGAGGGCGGGACTTACAATCAAGACCGAGACGGGCAAATATATAGATCGTTTTAGAAATAGAATAATGTTTCCGATTCACAACCATTTTGGAAAAGTGGTTGGATTCTCCGGAAGGGTGATGCCCGGTGAACGGGAAGACATTGCCAAGTATATGAATAGCCCCGAGACGCCTATCTTCAATAAATCACGAGTGCTTTATGGATTTTGGCAGAGCAAAAAACCAATTCGTAAAGAACAAAAAACTCTTTTGGTGGAAGGGCAGATGGACTTTTTGATGTTGTGGCAAAAGGGCATCAAGGAGACGATTGCGACATCCGGAACAGCTCTAACCATAGATCACCTTCGAGCCCTTGGTAGGGTTACAAATAATCTTGTCCTAGCTTTTGATAATGATGAGCCGGGGTTAATGGCGGCGGAGAGGGTGATAGACATGGCGGGCTCGAGAGATTTTAACGTGCTCGTTTTAAATTTAGGTAAATATAAAGATCCGGCTGAGGCCGCGGAAGGAGATGTAGGGTTTCTTAAAAAAGCTATCACTAAATCAAAGCCGGCGATGGAGTATTACTTTGATTTTTACCTCAAAGAAGAAGACCTAAAGTCAGTTGCCAACAAAAAGACCGCTATTAGAAAAGTGCTTGGGAAGATAGCCAACCTCTCCAGTGGAGTGGAAAGAACCCATTGGTTGAGAGAATTGAGTTATAAAATTAATATCCCCGAGAGTGAACTGTTGGCAGAGATAGAAGCGTTAGGGGCTCCAGCTGAAGAGGGGTTTGAGAGAGTGGTTGAGGGGCAAGATGCCAAAAAGGGATTGTCTCGTCCAGAATTAATAGCAGAAAGAATTTTGCATATCCTGAACACTCGAGACGACCTGATAGAATTGGTGCAAGAATATGAGAACTTTATACCCGGTGTATATAAACAGATTTACGACTCTTTATCTAAGAAAGAACCCCTAACTGGCCATGCCAAAGAAGTGATGGACTTAATAAGTTTGTACCCAGAATTTGATGACAGCTTAAGCACGGGTGATTTGCGCAAAGAAGAATTTAAAAAACTTCTGGGTGAGCTGGAATATGAATATTTAAATCTTCGCAAAGATGAACTAAGGAGAGAAATTTTGGCGTTTGAAAGAAAAAACAAATTAGAAGAGCTCCAAAAGGGATTGAAGGAGTTTGACGATATAACGCGCAAAATGCAAGATATAAGACATGCCAAA
>PFAH01000005.1:81847-83158 GCA_002773725.1 Candidatus Colwellbacteria bacterium CG10_big_fil_rev_8_21_14_0_10_42_22 | reverse complement strand
ACACCAAGCATAAGGTTGAAAGAGCACAATGAAGGGACAAATAAATGGACTAGGCAAAATAAACCTTTCGAGCTTTTGTATAGCGAGTCATACAAAACTAATCACGAGGCTCGAAAAAGAGAGAGTTTTTTAAAATCGGGTCAGGGTCGTAAATGGCTCGACGAGCATGTAAAATAAAACAATCGCCGGCGTAGCTCAGTTGGTTAGAGCGTGGGACTCATAAACCCAAGGTCGGAGGTTCGATTCCTCCCGTCGGCACTTCAATGAATTCAGCACAAGCACACATCAACAAGCTCAGCGTAAACATATGAAAAAAGTAGCGATTTTAGGTGGTCTGGGTATTGAAGGACAAGCCCTTCAAAAATATCTCAAAAAGACAGAGCCCAATCTTAAACCAATCATTTTGGATAAGAAAATCAATCAGGACTATCTCTCTCGCTTAGAAGAATTTGATTTAATCTATCGCACTCCTGGTGTTTTGGCATCTTTACCAGAGATAAAAAGGGCTCGAAGGAAGGGTGTGAAATTTTCAAGTTCAATTAATCTGTTTTTTGAGCACAGTAATGGCACCGTCATCGGTATCACTGGAAGCAAAGGCAAGGGCACAACTTCTCAAATAATTTACGAGATTCTAAAAAAAGCCGGCAAGGATGTGTATATTGGTGGCAATATTGGCAATTCGCCTTTGGAATTTGTAGATAAACTAGGAAGTGACTCTATAACTGTTTTGGAACTTTCTAATTTACAGCTTTGGGACGTCAAACATTCTCCACACATTGCAGTTGTACTTGGCATCTTTCCCGAGCATCTTGATTGGCACAAAAACTTAAAAGAGTATGTTTCGGCCAAGATGGGCATCACTAAGCATCAAGGAAAGCAAGATTTTGTTTTTTATGCATCAAAAAACGCTTTGGCTAAGAAAGTTGCAAGAAAAAGCAAGGGTAAAAAAATAGAAGTGGATCTCAACAAGCTCCCTATTAAATTATCAATCCCAGGGGCGCATAATCTCCAGAATGCATCTATGGCGGCGGCTGTTTGTATGCATCTAGGAATCAAACCCGAAATTGTTTTAGATGCAATTTCTAAATTTAAAGGTCTCCCTCATCGCATTCAGTTGGTAAAAGAGATAGGGGGTGTCGTCTACTATAACGACTCTGCTTCCACCACGCCCGAGACGGCGGTAGCTGCTGTCAGAGCATTTCCAAACAAAGGGGTTATCTTAATAGCCGGTGGTAGAGATAAAAACTCTGACTACGAAATATTAAATCGCGGTATTCGAGGCGAAAAAGTAGAACTGGTTATTCTTATAGG
>PFAH01000005.1:0-81750 GCA_002773725.1 Candidatus Colwellbacteria bacterium CG10_big_fil_rev_8_21_14_0_10_42_22 | reverse complement strand
CTATTTTCTCCTGGAGCCACAAGCTTAGATATGTTTAAAAACTACAAAGATCGTGGCGAGCAGTTTGAAAGAATTGTCAAAAAATTAAAGGATTAGTATACTTTTCCTTGTCCGTTTGCGGGCATGGCACTTCTTCCCCCCCCCGCATCGTTCTTCGCCTTAGGCGAATTACTCGCGGGCGTAGCTCAATTGGTTAGAGCGCTTCCCTGTCACGGAAGAGGTTGCCGGTTCGAGTCCGGTCGCTCGCGCACAGAAAAAAGGAATATCCAGTTGTGGGGTATTTTCTTTTTTTTGATATGCGAGTCGGACTCGATATGGTCCGGCCTGCTCCGTCGAAGTTTTAACGTAGACGAGTCGCTCGCGCAAATGAAACCAAAAACTCCCGTTCCCACATCGTTCAAAGATCTTTTTTATGTCGTCTCTGATAAAGAAGATGGTAATCTTTCATATAACTGGGGAGAGCAAGAAGGGGTTTTAAAAGCACGACGTGATTTTTTTAAAAGAATAGGTGTTTCCCCTGCGGATTGTGTCGGTATGAGCTTGATACATAAAGATGGGGTCAAGCTAGTCGATTCAAAAGATAGGATGGATATATTAAAGGGTGTTGGTTCTCCTGAAGTTGATGCCTTAATTACAAACGAGAAGGGGCTCTATCTGTTTCTTTTAACCGGTGATTGCCAGCCACTTATATACTACGATTCTAAAAACCGGGTGTTGGCTTTGGTGCATTTGAGTTGGAAAAACACAGAAATGAAATTGGCGAGTAAGGTGATTAAAACTATGCAAACAAACTTTGGATCTAATCCAAGAAATGTGGTGGTATACATAGGCCCATCCATCCAAAAAGATTCTTATATATTTAGTTCAGAAGAAATTGCTCAAAAAGATATATCTGACTGGAGCAAACATGTAGAAAAATTGCCTAACGAAAGAGTGGCCATTGATCTCTTTTCTTATAATCAAAGAGTGCTAATGGATGCCGGTGTTCCCAAGGAAAATATCCTTAATAGTGGTATAGATACATACTCTTCGCCTGAATACTTTTCTCATTACCGCTCAAAAAGAACAGGTGAACCAGAAGGTAGGTTTGCAACGGTAGTGGGAATAAAGAAATAGACCCTATCCTTTGTTAAGCTTAACTCCAAAACCCTCAAGAGCTCTTAGTGCTTCTATTGGTAAGGCAAAAATAACTGTGTTGGATTGGTCTGAGCTTAAATCATTAATTGACTGAAGAGTGCGAAGGTGAAGGGCTCCCGGAGCGGCACTAAGCGTCCCTGCAGCTTTTGCCATATTGCCTGCAGCGGCCACCTCTCCTTCGGACTTAATAATGACGGCTCGTCTTTCACGTTCTGCTTCAGCTTGTTTGGCGATAGTACGCTCCATGTCTTCTGGAAGAACTACGTCTTTTAATTCAACGTTATCAACCTTAATCCCCCAAGCATCGCTCGCTACATCTACGATGTTTCTGATTTTATCTGATATCTTATCTCTTTCACCAAGTAGTTCGTCCAACTCCGCCTCCCCAACTACATTTCTCATCGTAGTTTGAGCAAGTTGTGATACGGCGTGAAAAAAATCTTCAACTTTAAGAATCGCTTTCTCGGCATCCGCTACTCTATAATAGATAACAGCATTAACGCCGACGGATATATTGTCTCGCGTAATGGCCTTTTGATCGGGTACGTCAACGGCCTTAATCCTCATATCCACTTTCATCATTTTTTGAAAAACCGGGACAACTAATCTCCAGCCCGGGTTTTTGATACCCGAAAACTTTCCCATTGTGAACATGACGCCTCTTTCATATTCATTGATTTGGCGCAAGATAAGCACCAAGACCGCGATGGTAATTGGCAGAAATCCTAATATTTCCATGGTTTTAATTTATTTATTTTCTCTCATAATACATCCCCAAACCTAAAATGTCAGCTTCTTGCCAATGCCTACCCATCAATTGAAATCCTACAGGCAACCTTCCTTCCCTGTCCTTAACGGGAACATTTAAGCCCGGCACGCCGGCTAGGTTAGCGGGGATAGTTAAAATGTCTGACATATACATCTCTAATGGGTTTTGGGTACGCTCCCCTATCTTAAAAGCAACTGTAGGACTGGTGGGTGTCAAAAGCACGTCAACCTTTTCAAATGCTTTTTCAAAATCTTGGTTAACGAGCGTCCTTACTCTTTGCGCCTTAAGATAATAAGCATCATAGTAGCCGGCGGACAAAACAAAAGTTCCTAACGTAATCCTACGCTTCACTTCTGCCCCAAAACCCTTGCCTTTATTTTCTAGGTATAAATCTAATAAGTTCTTTGCCTTATTTCTTGTCCCATAACGAATGCCGTCAAAACGCGCTAAGTTGGTACTAGCTTCTGCTGGCATCACAATATAATAAACAGATAAACCATATTTAGTGTTTGGCATACTGACGGACTTGATCTTGAACCCTTCTGATTTATAAAAATTAATCACCTCATCCATAGAGGCGGACACCTCTTTATCTATTCCCTCGCCAAAATATTCCTCTGGGATACCAATCGTGAGACCCTTAATCTTTTTCCAGTCCGGTTTAGTTAATTCGTCCCCATAGCTTGCAGATGGATTACTGGTTGAATCCCATTCGTCGTATCCAGCCATAGCTTGGAAGAGAAGTCCTACATCCTCAACCGTCTTGGCAAATGGTCCAATCTGATCAAGAGATGATGCCATAGCAATCAATCCATAGCGGGATACAGCTCCATAGGTTGTCTTAAGCCCCGCTATTCCGCAAAGAGCTGCTGGTTGACGAATAGAGCCACCCGTATCACTCCCTAAAGATGCTAGGGCTAAATTACCAGCTACGGCAGCGGCGCTTCCTCCAGACGAACCACCTGGTACTCTTTTTAGGTCGTGGGGATTTTTGGTTAATTTAAAACCGGAGTTTTCCGTAGAACTACCCATAGCAAATTCATCCATGTTTGTTTTACCCAGAAAAATTACACCCTCATTTCGAAGTCGTTCTACTGCCCCACCCTCATATGGGGCAACATATTTCTCAAGTATTTTAGAACCAGCTGTGGCGGGTTGCCCATTAACCAAAATTGCATCTTTCACGGCTATCGGGATTCCTGCTAGAACACCTAATTTCTCTTTGCTTGCATCAATCTGCCTTGCGCTCTCTAGAGCACCTTCTTCGTCTACGCTCAAATAAGCACCAATTTTTTTATCGCGTGTCTTAATAGCTTTTAGATATTCTTTAACAACTTCAATGACCGACACCTCCTTTTTGTTGAGTTTTTGACTAAGGGATTTGATTGTTAGGTCTTCCAAATTAATCATTGTTAAAAACTTTTGGTACTTTCAGATAACCTTTTTCTTCTTCGGGAAATGATGGGTTTAATAAATTATCGTTTTTTACTATATCTTCACGAAAAATATTTTCGAGGTTTGTTCCACCTGTAACGGGTTTTACGCCCCCAACATCAACTTTTTCCAGTTCAGCAACGTGATCTAGAATCTTCTCTAGGTCCTTTTGAAACTTTTTTTCCTCTTTATTAGAAAGCTTAATCCGAGCAAGGTGTGCGTATTTTTTGATATCGAAGTTCATGGTGATTTTTATGATAGCATATCCATAAATTCCTTTTCTGTAAGAATATCTATTCCTAGCTTTCTAGCTTTGTTTACCTTAGATCCTGGGTTATCACCCGCAACAACATAATCCGTCTTGCTACTAACCGATTCGCTTGGATGCCCACCGAGTTGACGCAATTTTGCCTTCGCCTCATCTCTCGATATTGAATCTAGGGTGCCAGTGATAACAAAAGTTTTGTCCCTTAGTTTATTTGATATGGGTGTTTGAATATGCTCTATCTCTATGCCCACCTCGTCGAGTTCTTTAAGAAGTTTTTGGTTTTTATTATTCCTGAACCAAGCATAAATACTTTCCCCCACCCTAGGACCAATATCAGGTATGGTCATCAATTCTTCCAAAGAAAATCTGCCAAGCGTTTCAATAAGGTCGGAGGGCTTTTCAACTACCATCTCTTCTTGAGATAGTTTGTTGGCTAAAGATATGGACGTCTCCTCACCGATATGAAAGATTCCTAAACTGTATATAAATCGAGGTAGTTCAACTCTCCTGCTCTCTTCTATTTCGCGAATGATATTATGAGCTGATTTCTCGCCAAACCCAGGCAAAACAGCAATTTCTTCGTGTTCTAGATGAAAGATATCAGCCACATCCGATAAAAACCCTTCTTCAATAAACTTTTCTACTATCTTTTGACCCAAACCCCTGATATCAAAAGCTGACCTAGAAACAAAATGGCTAATACCCTCACGAAGGCGCGCTCCGCATTCAACATTAGAACACCTGTGAATTACTCCGTCTTTAATAATCTTTGAGCCATCTATGGGACACGCTTCAGGAATACTGAATTTTTTTTCTTTACCCGTCCTTAGATTTTCTAATACCTTAGTCACTTGCGGAATCACATCTCCCGCTCGACTGACGATAACCGTGTCTCCAATTCTCACATCAAGGCGTTCAATTTGGTCAAAGTTATGAAGAGTGGCGTGCTGGATAGTAACTCCTCCGACCTCAACCGACTCTAGAAACGCAACAGGCGTTAGGGCGCCCGTCCGACCCACTTGAATCTTTATGTCCCTAACTTTAGTGGTGGCCTCTTCGGGCGAAAACTTGTATGCAATAGCACCCCTAGGTGCCTTGCCCACAACCCCAAGCTCCTCGTATAGGGAAATGTCGTTAATAACCACTACAATCCCGTCTATTTGATATGTAAGTTTGTCTTTTTTCTTCTCCCACTCGTCCCGATATTTAAAGATATCCTCTAGCGAATTCGCTAATCTGTGATTAATGTTACCTGTTTTGAACCCAAGCTTGTGAAGTAGAGCATGTTCATCTGCGTGGCTTTTTTGACCCAAATCCGTCACGAGCGCATAGGCAAAAGAATCTAATTTTCTAGAGGCGGCTACTTTAGGATCTAATTGACGAATGGTGCCGGCAGCGATGTTGCGTGGATTAGCGTATTCTTTAACTCCCTGCTTTTTTTGCTCTCTATTGATATTTTCGAACTCCTGAAGAGTGATGAAAACCTCTCCTCGCACTACTATCTTTTCGGGCACCTTGATGCTTGCGCAATCGTGTAGGGAAAGCGGAATAGCTTCGACTGTTTTGATGTTTTCTGTAACATCTTCACCGACAATGCCATCTCCGCGCGTAGAGGCCTGAACCAATATTCCTGATTCATAGACAAGTTCTATGGCAAACCCGTCTATCTTGGGCTCTATATAGAATTTAGATTTAATATCTCTTTTGAGATGATTTTTTGCCCTTTCAAGCCAACTCTTAACATCTTCTCGAGAAAAGGCATCGTTGAAAGAAGTCATTCTACGTTCGTGACGAACGCGCTTGAAACCTTTGGTGGGTTCACCCCCCATCCTCTGGGTTGGGGAATCCGACGTTACAAGATCGGGATAAGATTGCTCTAAATCAAAGAGTTCTTTCTTAAGAGTGTCGAGGGCAGAGTCAGGTATTAACGACCTATCCTCTACGTGATAGGCGTATCGGTATCGATTAATCTCTTTTTTAAGTTTTTCAATCCTTGATTTAATTTCACTTTTATCCATTTTCAATGCGAGAATTACGGTGCCGGCGGTGGTTCAGGTGCACATGCCTCTTCATTTTGCATTTGTCCTCCAAAACTACAAAGTCCTTCGAAGCTAATTTCAAAAGCGCGGGCAGTATTTTTAGAACTGCCGACAGAGACAGTGTAGTCGCATGAGTCCATTTTGACTTGATAATTAGCTGACTGGCCATTACTAAAATCAAATTTATCCTTCAATAAATCTCCCTCCGTACAGCCGTCTACAAAACGTTTATAAAGTGCGTTCTCTATACCTGCGTCAGCTGCAAAAACAGCCCTAGCAGAATCTTCGGCACCAGCTGTTCGTTTAAGCTGAAAAAGAACTAGAAGTCCTGCTAAAGAGCTGGCGGCCAAAATCGCGCTGGATATTAAAAGCACGCTTAAAATCATTACTTGACCTTTATTTTTTAATTCTTTCCTCATTGGTCCGTTAATATTCTTGAGCTAATTGTAGTTTGCAGTTGAATGGGCGAATCATTGGCAGTGACCTCTGCGACAATTGTGATTCTTGGGGACTTAGTCCCACCATTTCTGATAAATCTTAGGTTTGAAACATAGACATCTTCGGCTGTAATAGCTTCTGCCCCTTCGCCTAGGAGATGTCTTTCAATAACTTTACCATTTAATTTGTAGGTGACGGTTCTACCAGATGCGTTGATGAATGTTATCTGATTACTATCAATCGTCTGGGGAAACCCAAAAGCAAACCTCATCTCTCTAGACATTCTTTCAAGCGCTAAACTAATGTTGTTTAAGGATTCGCTAAGATTAGTGATGTTCCTTTGAGTTCTAAGTGCCTGCATAAAAACACCGCTAGCTATACTAACCACCACCAAGAAAACAGTCATAGCAACCAAAAGTTCCATAATTGTGAATCCATCACGCCTACGCTTGGGTGTGGGGATAAATCTCTTATTTTCTCCTTCTTTTAACATAACTTCTATTCTGGGAGAGATCTCCAGTTATAAAACTTATCTGCAACCTCTATATCAAAATCCAATCCGCCACGACCAATCCATTTAACGGTTGATTTAACCTCTATTATGTGTGGCTCTATCCATTCTATATGGACATATCTTACAAAACTCGTTGGATCACCCGTTGAACCGTATACACCATATCCATCTTGCTTTACACGAAACTGATCTATGTTATTACTTTTTAGATTAGTGGGCTCTGCGTTTCTACATCCACTCTGAATACCTGATTTGTAATCAACGGGGCAAAATTTATTATTTTTTGAAAATATGTTAGTCGCAAAAGTCCCACTAGTTGTATATTCGGCATCAATTTCGTTTTTGACTATCTCGATGCCTTCGGATGCCAGATTGGCTGCTACATATTGATCGGCTGCTATGCGACTGATGCCCAGTGATTGAGATAAAACGCCGAATGTACCCAGCATGCCAATAGAAAGCAAGCTGATAGCTACCATCGCTTCCACCATTAACTGCCCTGATTTATTTCCCTCTAAGATTGACATCTATTTTACCCTCTTTATTAATTGTGAGCGGGATATCCCATTCGGTTTCTCCATCGCCGTCTTGAAACGTTGCTGAAACCCCCACCTCAACAGGAGCACTAGATACATCTCCATTAATTACAACAACTGGAAGGGGCGGAACAAAAACAATATCTACTACGTCATCTGATGGCTTTAACTCAATTTCTCCGCTTTTGAAGGATAGTGTATTGGTGCCACCCTCCAATCTGTTATCGTTGTTTTTGACATATGTATATTTCTCAAAAAGTAATCTGTTTTTTACAATCTCTCTATCCGTGCCATTTAAACATCCGTCTATCCCCTGTCTTTCGCCGACTTCATATATAAATACTTCTTGATTAGGGCCATCTATGCGGACACCTTGGGCACAAACGGATTCGCTTCCAAAGTAAGATTGTAAACTCAAAAATTGAGCTCTGGATATTATATTCTCTAGTCGAATAGCTGAACTTATAAGCTGGATTTGTCGGTTGTTCTGCCGACTATATGCTAAAAGAGCAGATGATAAGATTGCGACAACGCCTATAACTACCGCTACTTCTATGAGCGTAAATCCTCCTTGATGACGAGATTTTTTTCTAGATGAAGTTAAAAACTTCGAAGTAAGCATTAACTATATTGTAGCCGAAAAAGAAGGTTAAAATAACCCCTATGGCTATATATGGACCAAAGGGAATGCTTGATTTGAACTTAAGTTTCTTAGAAAGTATCAACGGCACCCCTACGGCGCTCCCTATCAAGAAGGGCATAATTAGCGCCACTATAATGTCTGGCCAAGCAATCAAAAAACCCAAAGCTCCAACTAACTTAACATCTCCAAGACCCATAGCTTTGCCCCGACTGAAATAATAGATTCCGCCAAAAAGAGCAATGCCAACCAATATGGCAATGACATAATTAATAAGTGCATTTTGGCTGGTAGCTAGTATGGAATAATGACCCAGTAGATCTACTCCTTTTTGAGTTTGAATATATGTATTCAGGTTGGCGATATCTTGGTATATAAGCTTGCCCACACTTAATATCAATATAAGAACCACAAGTGTGTCGGGAATAATCTTGAGACGTATATCAATAACCGACATCAAAAGAAGCGCCCATAAGACAGTGGTCCATATAAGAGCCAAGGGCGCCGCTCCAAGCTTAATAAAAACACCGAGTGCTAAAAATCCGGCTAGTAATTCTACAAGTGTGTATTGCCAAGGGATGGGCTTCTTACACGACCGACATTTACCCAACAAAAATAAATAGCTCAAGATGGGCACAAGTTCGTACCAACGGAGCGTTTTTTTACATTGGTCACATTTTGACCTACCCTTAAAAGCTTTCTTAAATCCCGTTTTTTCAGAATATCTAGAGGCGAGCACATTCAAAAAACTGCCAATAGCAGTTCCAAAGAAAAATACAGCTATAGCACTAAATACGCTCACAATTAGGGCTCTAAGCAAAACACCGTTTCGTCATCACACCCATTAGTGCTCCAATCTTCACAAATACTGGGATCTTCACCATCGGCATAATCGTTCTTAGAAGCTGAATTACCCCCCTCTAACGTAACTGCCAATAAATATCCCTGATCAAAACTACAAGATGTATAACGAAAGTTACTTGTTGTAGGCAATTTATTAACGCCGGGTATCCCAGTAAGCCCGCCTATTAAACCGGACCAAGTGGTGGCGCTTGGATATGAGCCATTTCTAGTGTAATAGAGTTCGATTAAATTTTGGGTGAATCTTAAATCAGCTACGGCTTGGGTGTCTCTAGCGCTTGCCTGAAAACCTGTCACTCCAACCAAAACAATACCGGAAAGAATCGCAATGATTGCGATTACGATGAGCATTTCAATTAAGGTAAATCCCCTATTGGACTTCATTGTTTTTTATTATATCAAATTAAAACGTTTGGACTAAGTTATAGATAGGAACAAGTATAGACGCGAAAAGCCCTCCAACCAAAAGACCGATGACAATCATCAGAATTGGCTGAATGAGCTCGACTAAGTTGCCAACCATGGTGTCCACTTCTCTCTCATAGAAACTGGCAATCCTTTGTAAAAGTTCTTCCAAACGTCCGGTCTTTTCGCCGATAGTTATCATCTGACCAACGAAGGGTGGAAAAAAATCGGGATGTTTATTAAGTGATTGAGATAAGAGCTCCCCTCTTCTAATATCTTCTGCCGATTCGTTGAGTACATCAGCATAGGCGGCACTACCTATGGTCTGCCCAGTAATCTCTACCGCTTGGGCAATGGGGATAGCTCCCCTTAAAAGAACGGCTAATGATTCGGAAAAACGCGCTACCTGAAGCTGTTTGATAAGAGTTGATACGCCCGGCATTCTCAAAATTGCCTCATCTATCACAACCTTACCTTCGGAAGTTCTGAAATAATCAATGAGAACAAATACGATGAAACCGATGCCAAAAACCACCATCCACCACCAGTTACCCAAAAACTCTCCAGCATTCATAAGAAGTTGTGTAAAGAATGGTATCTCAACGCCCGCCTCTTCAAAGATGGGACCAACTTGAGGCAAGACAACGGTTGTGATGACACCTCCGACAACAATGAATAAGACAACCATGATAATGGGGTACATTAGGGCTCCTTTTACTTTCGAAACTAGAGCGGACTGCTTTTCAACATAATCAGCTAGATAGGCAGTTGCCTCCTCTACTTTTCCAGTCACCTCGGCCGAACGAATCATATTGACGTAGAAAAGAGAAAAAACGTCCGAGTGTTTCTCCATGGCTTGAGACAATGAAAGGCCAGCATCCACATCGTTTGAAATTTCTATCAAGACCTCTCTTAGAGCAGAGTTTTGCGTTTGCCCATGAACTGTTCTAAGGGCGCTGTTAAGGGGTACTTTGGCCGATAAAAGAGTGGCAAACTGACGACTGAAAATCATTATGTCCTTGGGCTTAACCCGGTTGAAAAAACCTAAGATTCTGTCATACCACTGTTTTTGACTAGCATCTTCGATACTTAGCACAAAAAGCCCATGTGTTAAAAGCACATTAGTGGCGGTCTCACGATCGGGTCCCTCAACGAATCCGACTTGCAGTTCACCCGTTTTGCTTCTAGCTTTGTACTTGAACTTTGCCATTTTGCTATTTAAGTCGTTGATTTAACTATAACATTGAGCATCCCAACCCCCTAAACCCCTCGACCAAACTTCCCAAAGAGACCCATAGATATAGGGGGCGGAATGAATTCGTATAGCAAAATTATTAATTTCGATGCTCATTTACATCTTCTCTAGGAGAATCCTTAGCTCTGAAGGATTAAGAGAATAGAGTTCTGCTTCTTCAAGGGAGACCTGTTTTTCCTTAACCAACTGAGCCAAAGATCTATTTAGGGTCATCATTCCCTGCTGAAGGCTGGTCTCAATTACCAAATCTATCTGATATGCCTTTTTTTCACGAATCAAATTCCTGACTGCGGAGTTTACAAACATTACCTCAACCGCTGGTACTCTTCCGCCATCGATTTTAGGCACTAGACGTTGAGATAAGATGCCGACTAAGGTGGCAGATAGTTGGGAAGTGATTTGCCCCTGTTGATTAGCGGGGAAAGAATCAATAATTCTGTCTATAGTTTGGGAAGCGGAATTGGTGTGAAGCGTGGAAAAAACAAGATGTCCCGTCTCAGCAGCCGTCATGGCAGTGGAAATTGATTCTGCATCTCTCATTTCACCAATCATGATAACGTCTGGGTCCTGACGTAAAATAGATTTGAGTCCTTGGTGAAAACTAGGTGTGTCGGCCCCAACTTCTCTTTGAGAAAAAACAGCCCTATCTTGAACAAAGAGGTATTCAATTGGATCTTCAATAGTGATGATGTGATCCATGCGGGAGTGGTTAATCTCGTCTAGCATGGCCGCTAGAGTGGTTGACTTACCATGTCCAGCAGGACCTACACATAGGAAAAAGCCCTGATTGAGTTTGGTGAATTCGTGTAAGATGCTTGGAAGTCCAAGGTCGTCAATGTTTTTAACTTCAGCCGGAATGAGGCGTAGAGCTGACGCCATAAATCCTTTTTGGAAGAAAGAATTAATCCTGAACCTGGCTTTATCTTCAAAATTGTATGAAAAGTCCAAATCGCCCTGTTGGAGAAGCTTCTCTTTCTGCTTGTCTGTCAGCATTGCAAGCGTCAGACCTTGAGTCATCTCCGGAGTCAAAATAGGTTCGCTGGCAATATCTACCAATCTACCATCGATACGTAACATTGGTTTTCTGCCAACCGCGATATGTAGGTCAGATGCGCCTTGCTTAGCAGTATTTAAAAGAAGTTCGTTGAGTTTTTGCTTGTAATCCATTTTACAAAGTTATTATATCACGACTCTCTCGTCTCTCTTAAAACATCTTCCATGCTAATAAGGCCTTCGAGAGCTTTAATGATTCCGTCTTGGCGTAAAGATACAATACCTTGGCGCTTAGCTTCATCGTAAATTTTGCCTTCCGTTGGGTCGGCATTAACAATCGCCTCTAATTCACGCGTCATTTCAAAAACTTCAAAAAGAGCAATGCGTCCACTAAACGCTTTCTCGGTACAATCTTTTTTGGGTCTGTATATCTTGTAGGGTGGCTGAAACTTTGCCACAGATGGTTTAATAACTTCGGGGAGTTTCTCAAGCTCTTTTTTGATAATCTCTTGTACTTCGGGTGGCGCCTCGACCATTTCTCTACATTTAGGATTAATTCTTCTAACCAACCTTTGGGAAACCATGATGTTGAGGGCTGCCGGCACCAAGAAGGGCTCTACTCCCATATCAATAAGACGCGGGATAACACCGACTGCGTTGTTGGCGTGTAAAGTCGAGAGTACCACATGACCAGTAAGAGCAGCGTGGATTGCTAGCTCCGCCGTTTCGTTATCGCGTATTTCACCCACCATAATTACGTCCGGGTCCTGTCTTAGAATTTGTCTTAAACCCGAAGCAAACGTATAGCCAATTTCTGGCTTTACTTGCGATTGGTTAACACCACTTACAAAATACTCTACTGGATCTTCTAAACTTAGAATATTTACATCCTCTTTGTTTAACATCTGTAAAATGGAATAGAGGGTGGTGGTCTTTCCAGAACCAGTTGGTCCGGTTACTAAAACCATACCGTAGGGGCTAACAATTGCCTTTTCAACCATCTTTGCATTTTTGCCAACTAAGCCAAGATTCTCAATATTTTTAAGGCCAACGGTTGGGTCAAGTACTCTAATGGCAACTTTTTCACCGAGAGGGGTTGGAAAGGTGGCTACTCTAAAATCGATGTCCTTATTAAAAATAGTATCTCTAAATCTACCATCTTGAGGCACTCTAGCTTCATCTATCTTTAGACCGGTTAAAACTTTGACTCTAGATACAACCGCATCATGAATATTAAGCGGAAAACTGGAAACCTCTTTTAAATCACCGTCCAATCGAAAACGGATGCGTAATTTATCTTTTAGTGGTTCGATGTGAATATCAGATGCTCCCTGCTCAACAGCGGACTTGAGAGTAGAGGCAACAATTTTGATAATAGGCGCCTCTTGTTCAATTTCCTCCCCTTCATCAATTGAAGAACGCTTCACCTTAGCTGCGGCAATGGCTTTATTAGAATCTTGTTGCAAAGACGCAACCGCCTGTTCTACTTCAGATTCGTATGGGGTATACCTTCTAAGAACCGCCTCAAGATCTGTGTGGGAAATCAAATATACTCCTAAGCTTACTTGGTTCTGCTTGGCGACAAAACGAAGCGCCTCTTGAGCTTTAGCGTCTTGTGGGCTCGTCATACCAACGACCAACATTCTGCCATCAAGTTTCAATGGCGCTACTCCATAGGTTTTAGCAGTGTTTTCTGGAACTAGAGATAAAACGTCTTGGGTAATTGTCTTCACATCAACACTAGTATAGGGAATGCCAATAATTTCGCTCTTAACCTTGGCAAGCTCAACATCATCAACAAGACGCCTGTCTATAATCAAATCCTCAACAGATTTGCCGAGTTGAGAGGATTCGCCCAAAAGTTTTTGGCTGTTCTGGGGTGTTAAGAGACCCTTTGCTGTTAAGCCGTTCAGTAGGGTGTTGCCATCCATAACTGTATTGTTTAAAACGGAGAGAACGGATTATCTCTGCCCGGTTCTCCTGGATCTATGTCTTCAATTGTGTTTGTTAGTACTTGGTAAACTGGGTTGTCTTTAAGTGGACCCTCATCTAACTCAATTTCAGATAGTTCGCTAACTGACTCTAGTTCAGATGGCGCAAGAACTTCCACAAATGGCTCTTCGGCAAAAAAGAGGAGGTATGCGCCCAAGGCCAAAAGTAAGATAATAATCACCACGCCAATGGTACCCATTAAGTTTTTGTTGTTTGAATTGTCGTTGAATGAAAATGCCATTTTTAAAATTGATAGAATGTATCTATTTCAAGTTGGTAGTTGTAAGGTCCGCTGGTGCTTCCCTCTTGCAGTCGGAGAGAATGAACCTCCATAAATCTAACGTTGGTTTCGATGGACTCTAGGAAGGTTTTCAAAGATTGATAATCACCAGTTATATCAACCAAAACTCTCATTGAGCCAATAGGCCTTACCACGCCGGGCGAAGGACTTTCACTAACTTCTATGGCCAAAGGTCTTACGGACAATGAATTCAAAAGCATATCGCTGGATATAACCGCTCCCCTAATTTGGTTGATAGCTGACGCTTGATTTTCTTCTCCAGGCAATCTTAAATCAACCGTTTTTCTTATCTCTGATATGCTGTCGTAACGCTCTAGGAGTCCTTCAACACCAGCCACTGCCACTTCTTCTTGATTAAAAACGGCTTTGGTGGACTTAAGGGTGCCACGCAGTTCTTGAATGTCTTGATACTCGGGTAATAGTAGGGATGAGTAGATCACTAGAGTTGCTACAAAAAGTAAAAAGCTGGTTAGGATTCCTAATAATCTTTGGGCTGCCGGTTTCATTTTCTTAGGTATTGATTAATTCAAAGACCTTATCCGTTACAAACATATCTAAGTTAAATTGAATAACACCGTTGTTCCATTGAGAGTCCTCTAGGTTGTAGCTGATAACGTATTGTGATTCTTCTAAAATTGTAAGCTGGGCCACTAAGTCATCGTATGAATTGGCTATGCCCCCGAGAGATATCTTGCCATCTTCCATAACCAGATCCATCTCCGTGTAAGAAATGTTGGGATGAGTCAATGATTCCAATAGGGCAAACCCCTGTGATGTAAATGTATGTTCACGAAGGAGGGTGCGAATATTGGTCAGTTGAGAATTCAAAACAGCTAAGCTTTCTTTCTCTTCTTCTGTAACTCTAGAGCTTAATTCCTGAAGAGCGCTATCCGCCTTTTCTATTTCATTGTTCAAAAACGCCTTATACCCAAAAGCTAATCCTGCATAGATAAAAAGAATGGACACCAAGATGACTAAGGCAAATGTAAAAAGCTGTTTCGGCCACCCGACAGAGCTTCTAGCATTAGAAAACTGATCTTGAATGTTTTGGGTGAGCTGTGGAATTTGTGAGGGCATTATATATTCTTTATGTTAAATAATTCTTGTCCCTAATCCGATAGCCACAGATAAAGACGGGGCTACAATTTTTAAAACGGGCGTCGCTATCTCGGGGTAACCTACTTTAGTGCCAAACGGATCTGCTTTGACCGCGGGTATTTTTAGTTTTTCGCTAACGTATTTTTCAATCCCCAACAGGTTGGCTGAACCACCCGAAAGCACGACACGCCCAACTTTCTCCTGGGCTGTTCTTTCGTGGGTCTCAATCACCCGTTTGGCTTCACTAATTATAACATCCAGATACGGAAGCATTAAAGTGGATACTTCATATTCACCCCCTGTGCCCATTAATCCTTTTTGTCTTTTTAAATCTTCTGCTCTCGATACGTTGATGCCCAAACCTTTGGCTAGGGCGTGCGTAAGAGAGGTGCCGGCAAAATCTGCCTGAGCTGAATGAATTAAGAATCCATTTTTGGCGATAGCAAAAGCGCTGGAGCGAGCTCCAATGTCCACAATTAAAGTGAGGGAACTGTCTCCCTCTGTAAGAGCCCTAGACATTGAAACCGTTTCCAACTCCAACGCCTTAAGATTTAATCCTGCCTGCTGACATATATGCTGGTATTTGCGAATTTGCTTAGTGGGCACGGCTATAAGGACAACTTTTTGGACAAAATTTCCATGGGGATTTTTGAATTTTCCAATTTTTAACCAATCTATAGTGACTTGATCTAGGGGCATCGGCACCAATGCTTTTGCTTGATAGTTCATAGCTTGAGTCGTCTCTTCGGGGCTCATATCGGGTAATTCTAAAAGAGAAGTAAAAGCAGAGAAGGCGGGCAAAGATAGGGCTACGTCCTTGGTCTGGGTCTTCATCCCTTTCAAAAGAGCAATTAGAGTGCTGGCGGTCTCGCTATCCATCAACTCTAAATTACTGGTTTGGAGAGCATCGTTGATGCGCTCTAGATGTCCACTGGCTTCTAGAATGCCGTAGTTCACAAGGCGAATACCTTTCTTTGACTTAGTTAATTCAACCGCCTTAATAGAGGCGGTTCCTATATCAATGCCCAATATGTTTTGGGATGAAACGGGTATAAATTTGGACAGGTTAAACATTCTTTTCGAGTTATACTCTATTAGTAGAATTGTAGCATAAGGAGCATTTATGCCCGTGAAAGTTTGGGAACAATTATTAGATATTCTTTTCCCGTCTGTCTGTCTGGAATGTGGGGTTTATCTGGAAAACTCTTTGTCTAGAGAAAATCTGCTCTGTGAGAAATGTTTTGGTGACATTTTCATATTCAAAAACGCCTTTCATCTGCCAGGTGGCAACAGATTTTATGCAGTCGGCTCATATACATCTAGGCCTCTCCAAAAATTAATTCATCACTTAAAATACGGAGGACATCAAAATGCGATGCCGACGATAGAGAGGATTATAGAGGTTTATTTAGATATTTTTAGTGATGAATTGCAAAAACAAACAATCCTGATTCCCATCCCCCTTCACAAGAATCGTCTTAGGAAAAGGGGTTTTAATCAATCTTTATTGATAGCAAAAGTTTTGAGTAAAAAACTAAAATTGCCTATTTCCGGAGAACTGCTCTCTAGGCCTAAGAACACACGACGACAGACGGAGATAAAAAATAACAAGGGGCGCGAACAAAACGTTGCAAATTGCTTTAGGGTGAATAGAAAACTCGATCTTAAGGGATCGATATTATTAGTAGATGATGTCTATACGACTGGAGCAACAATTAATGAAGCACTAAAGACGCTAAGAAGGGCGGGCATGAGAGATATTAGTGTTTTCGTTCTAGCAAAAGCAGGATAACGGCTCCTCCTAAAAGTCCGCCAAGTAATCCAGCTCCTAAAATGGCTTGGGTTGAAGAGGTCTTTTCATCTTTCTCCTGCTCTCTCATTAATTCATCCAAATCTATATCCTGTCCCGTCAACTCTTCTATTTTATTAACCAGTGCTTCTATTTGAACATCAGTATTATTTCTAACGAAAGGGTCGATAAGAACGCTGATTTTCTTGTGCTTAATGCCATTCACGGATTCTGTTACATTAGACCAGTTAATGTTTTCTCCTGCCCGAGCAACAATATATGACTCCCCGTCTGCACGGGGGTCTTTCATGGCATGACCGGCGATTAGGTCGGAAGATACAAGCAAATCCCCAATTCCTATATCTTCCCCATCATCAGCCACCCAAAGATCCATATTCCCAACGGCCGCTATTAGATGAAGATTGTCGTTATGGGGGTCGTCCGCCTCCATCTCTTTATCTTCAGAAAGATAGACACCTAATATCTTATTACTATTCTCTGTGTTAGACAGAGAAACCCCATAAGCTATCTCGAGACCTGGATTGTTATATAGGTATTTATTTCCCCCGTCCATATCTACTAACAATCCACGTTCGATACCTAAACCATGAATAGTCGCATAATGAGATCCCGTAAATGCCGTAAGAGTAACTGTGCCACCCGAAACTGTAATGTTTCCGACATTACTTCCATCTCTTTTGAAATTGATGAACCAACCATCGTTTGTTAATCTATTAATGTTTAAGGGAAGTGCGGCATCAGTAGTGATATAACTCAATCCCGTAGCGTTGAACTCGAGGCCCGCAGTTACACCGTTATCCGTGCTGGTTTTGCCAATCGCTACTGCTCCTCCGCTGACGCCAAAGTATGATGTCCCATCATCTTGTGCATAAAGTCGCACGTTAGTATCTCCATCACTGGCGCGTATACTATAAACCCCGTCACCATCAGCATCTGACCAAAGATGATGCACCAAATTGTTGTTTGCACTACCTACATATTGACTCTCGTTAATACCCGTATCTACACGAATACCCTCTTCATCGGCCGTATCTACCCCACGAGTATCTATGTGTAGAGCCCCCGCAGGAGTTGATGTTCCAATACCAACATTGCCATTGCTCAAAAGAATCATTCTCAAGGCCTGAGTAGCTGAGCCGTCGGGTGTTGTATAAAATTCCGTTCGCTGTGGCATATCTGTGCTATCACTTGCAGTACCCCATTCGGCATCAGCTACAAATTTAATGGCTGCGCTCAATCTATATTGGTCAGAAGTCCATCCTCGGACAGCGATAACCCCTATTTCGTCTTCGGCTGCCAAAGCGCTTGGAGAGCTGTTGGTTCCTCTTGTTTTTGTAAAAGAAATGACGCCGTTGTCCGTGGCTTCGTCTGTGTGTCTAGAAAGGTTAATAACTGGCTCGTTTGATTTAGAACCAGTATCTGTAATTAAATCTAGAGTATATGCAGGAGTAATTGTGCCAATACCCACTTCTCCATCGGCATCGACGACTATATTCGTTGATGAGGCAACGATATGAATTGGATAAACGGCCGTCGTTGTGCCGACGCTTAGATTGCCCCCCACGTACATATTCCCAGCAAAAAGACCATCTTGCCATTCATAATTAGACGCTCCTATATCAAAAGAGTCGGGTGTGTTTGGTAATAAGTTGTCGTCGAACGTTGCGGCTGTCACTCTGCCAATAGCAGAAGTAAGTGTCCTTGTCACATTAAAGTTCTCGTTATCTGTATTGTATGTTAGGGATATATCTACTTTGGCTGACGTATGACCTCCCGCAAACTCATATCTTGCAAACCTAAGGTAATCTACGATTACTTTATCTGTTGTTATTTGGGTAGTAGTTTCGCCGTCTACTGAACCATCTGTCTCGCTATCGTCTCCTCTCACAAGACGTATTTCGTTTCCATCTGAAACAATCCACGTAGGGTCAACCGTATCGTCCTCAAACCGCAACATTAAGGTGCAAAAATCACTACATGCCGCTTGGCGCTGTTCGGCTGTATCATTAGTCGGATCAAGGTCTCCTGGTGTTTCATACGCTGCCTCTATTAAACTCGAATCACCAACCAGCTTTTGAATAGTGCTAAGGGTCAAGCTTAACTGCTGTGAGACCTCAGCGCTTGCGTTTTCACGACTCGTCACTTTGATAGAGTTGTAAAGGATGCTCGTCAGAAGTCCCCCAACTATAGCTAGCATGGAAACGTAGATCAAAAGCTCCATTAAAGTAAATCCTTTTTTAGATTTCATAAATCTCTTAGATTATATCAAACTCTATCCCGAATGCGGAATAGAAACTTGCCAAACTCTATAGCCACAATATTTACCACGCCCACCGCCAATACACCCAAAAGCCAATTAACGGGCAAAGAAACAGTGTCTAATACGTCTTGTAGTAAGGGCACATAGATCGCCAAAGCTGTTAATAGAAACCCAATCGAAGTTCCTAAAACTAAATACATGTTCGAAAACGGATTATATGTAAAGATACTGTCGCTCAATGATTTAATTGAAAAAATTAGAAAAAGAGTATAGACGGAGAAGCTGGCGAAAATAAAGGTTCTAGCCATTTGAGGATTGTATCCTTGGGCTAGGAGATAAAAGTAGATAAATAAAAGCATCACGCTGGTGGCGACACCAATAACCCAAATTAAAAACTTCATTTCATCATCTAAAAGCTTGCCTCTAATAAGGGTTGATTTTCTTTTCGATCCGCCACTGCCTTTCTCAAAAGCTAGGGCAACAGCCGGGAAACTATCTGCAAAAAAATTAACCCATAAAATTTGAAGAGCGTTAAGAGGAAGAGCCACCCCCACCAAAAGAGCTCCACCAATTAGAATTAATTCATCTAAAATACCGGATAATAGATAAACAATTACCTTTTTAATATTTTCTAATATGCGTCTCCCCTCTTTTACCGCCTCTACAATGGTTTCAAAGTTGTCATCTAAGAGAATAAGATCCGATGCTCCTTTGGCCACATCACTCCCAGAGCCAACGGCTATTCCTATATTGGCGCCCTTTAGGGCGGGTGCGTCGTTAATACCGTCTCCAGTCACGGCCACCACCTCGCCCATTTTTTTATACATCTCTGTAATCCTTAATTTGTCAGAGGGGGTCACTCTGGCATAGACCTTAATTTTATCTTTAGCTAATTCAAGCTCTTCATCTGTCATAAGCTTCAATTCCTTTCCCACAATTGCCTCGCCTTCTCTTACATTTAGCCCAAGTTCATTAGCAACAGAGATAGCAGTGCCCAAGTGGTCGCCTGTCACGATTACAGTGCGAACACCATAATCCTTAACTTCCGATATGGCTTCTTTCACAGATGGACGAACGGGGTCTTTAAAGACCAAGAGGGCGGTAAAATTGTTATCAACCGAAACGCCTAAAATTCTGTGTCCAGAAAAAGCAAGTTCGTTTATATTGTTTGACATTTCTTCTTTGAATGAAGTAGGGGCATTAGATTGCTCAAGTAGATAGTCGGGAGCTCCTAAATATACCCAGCGACTTCTGTTGTCCAGCTTTGCATGAACAGCTGCAAACTTGTCTTTTGAGTTAAAGGGTGTGGTTTCTAAAATTTCGTTGCGCTTGAAAACATCTGCTGGCATCAAGCCCTTTTCAATGGCGGATTTAATAATAGCCACATGTATTGGATGTCCACTTAACTGCCAGTTTTTAGGAGCGCCGATTGGATTACCAATAATTACATCCGTATTCAAGATTGCTAGTTCTAAAACAATTTTCTCAGGTTTATCGCTGATAATATCCACTAAGTCCATCTTGGCTTCTGTTAGGGTGCCCGTTTTATCCGTTAAGATGATAGTCGTGCTACCCAAAGTTTCGGCGGCAAGAAGCTTTCTAACAACACCCCTTTTCTTAGCTAACCGTTCTACACCAACTGCCAATATAACAGTCAGGGCAATTGGCAACCCTTCGGGTACAACGGAGACCGCCACTGCTACTGATGTTAAAAACATATCTAGAACGTCTATACCCGCATAAATGCCAAATGTAAAAAGTAGAACTATGAAAATGCCCAAGATAATGCTTAGGTTAATGGAAAATTTATTAATTGCTTTTTGAAGAGGTGTTTTTTCGTGAGGTTCATCTCTCACTAACTCAGCGATTTTACCAAGCTCTGTTTGTGCCCCAGTTGCTGTTACAACCGCTAAACCCGATCCACCCACAACAAGAGTCCCTCCATAAACCATAGAAGTTCTATCAGCTAGTTCTGTTTCTGTTTCGACTATTCTGGCAGACTTCTCAACGGACAAGGATTCGCCCGTCAAAATAGCTTCGTCTGTTGAAATGCTGTTGGCCCTAATAATTCTGGCGTCTGCTGATATGCGTGTGCCGGGAGTGAGCTTTAAAATGTCGCCGGGCACGATTTCTTCGGCGGATATTTCCATATCTCTCCCACCCCTAATCACTCGGCTGATTTCTCTGATGTATGATTCTAATTTAGCTAAAGCCGACTCGGCTTTGTTCTCTTGATAAAATCCGAGGAGGGTGTTTACCAAAACCGCGACTAGAATAAAGATTGTATCTTTATAGTCCTTCAGGAAAATGGTAATCAGTGATGCCGTTAACAAGATTATAATCAGAGGACTCAAAAGTTGGCTTAATAAGATTTTAAGTTTGCCTGCTCGTTTGGCTTTTTGAATTCTGTTTTCGCCCCACTTCAATCGTCTTTCGGCCTCTTCTACGCTTAACCCCTTATTGGGTGTATCTAAAATAGCCGTTACTTCACTCGGCTCTATAGCCCAAAAGGGGCGGTCTATTTTAAGATCTTCTCTATTTAATAAAGGCATCTTGCACTACCTTATATCGTTGTAGCGCTTAGTAATGGGCTTCTTCAGCACTGCCACCGATATATAGTTGGCGATATAGTTGGTAAGTGTTTTTGTAACCCCCTCTTGTCTCAATCTCCTATCTGACGTGTGGACTGCTAATTTTTTGTCGAAAACAACTTTGCCGATCTTACTTAAACGTCTGGCAAGATCTGCGTCGTCTCCATAAAAAGCGATGTTTGTATTAAAACCACCTATTTTTTCTAACGCTTCTTTTTTAACTATAAGATTTCCTCCTACCGCCATATATCCAATAGCCCTATATGCAGGAACCGCCATAGACCAATAGGTTTCAACCGCTAGGTCTTCAATAGCAGACGTGTTGTTAAGGTTAGTCGGACCGCTTAGCGACACCATTTCTTTATCTTTCGTAAAAGAATCATAAACTACGTCCAACCAAGTGGGGCTAATGATAGTATCTGCATCTATGAAGGCCACAAGGTCCCCTCGAGCTAATACCCTCCCTTTCTCACGAGCATAGTTAACGCCCTTTTTGTCTTCTCTAATTACGGAAACACCTGGACGCCTAGAAGCAACTTCAACCGTCTTGTCCGTGGAAGCGTTGTCAACGACTATTATCTCCAACAGACGTGGGTCGCCAATTGTGTTTTGGCATATGTTGTCTAGACATTCACCAATGTATTGTTCTTCGTTGTGGGCTGGTATTACAATTGATAGTCTCATCTTCAGTTTATTATACCTTAAATGAGTGGTGGACCAGGTAGTAGAAATTCCATAGGGCTGAAAGCCCAAGAATTAAATCAATGGAATTTTCACTACTTGGTGGACCCACGGAGAATCGAACTCCGATCTCTGGTATGCAAAACCAGTGTTCTACCATTGAACCATGGGCCCTGGCGGGCGACTCGGGTCTGGTACCAAGTCTTATGAGGCAGTATAAGGGTTTCTTGGGGCTGTTTCCAGAAGCGAATTTAGGCTCGTGGGTCGGGGGTCAAATGGAACAAACGGAACATGAAAACGTGGTTTTCGAGAATGTTCCATTTTAAGGGTTTATTGACACCTTTGATGCCGTCGACTGTCGCTCAACAAGCTTTAGTAGGTCTTCTTCTCTTTCGTAGCCTCTTAACCGTCCCATAAGGATACCTAGCCTATAAGTGACTCCATCGCTCATTAAATGCCAGTTAGTGCTCCTGAGAGCCCCCTCAATGGACTTTTTGAGCTGCATACGGCTGTCGTACTCTTCTCTACCGTCCTTGCCGTCTTTTACGGTAAAAGCTACTCGAACGTCGTGTTCCATCTCGGGTGTCTCAAAAGAGAGGTCTATGTATCCTTTTTTTTCTAAAACGGGGGCGAGGGTTTTCTGCAACTGAACTATTGTGAGCTTCTTGAGTTTCGCAACTTTATCATATAGGTCCTTGTTCTCATCTCGCTCTTTTAGTTCATCTACTAACTGCTTCATTCCCTCGAGCTGCCCCTTAGTCTTTATATATTCTTGTCCTTTCTCTTCGGTAAGGCAGAAACGGGCTTTGTCTTTTTCAAAATCCTTATCTACTTTCTCTTTCTTGGGAGACAGATCTAGTTCGTCTGTCTTCTTATAGCTACACGATACGCAAGTCTCCGTGGTTATAATCTTGTTTCCTTTGCGCTCGTCATCAGACTTCAATTCACTTCCACATTTAGGACAAAGATGCGGTTTAGGTTTCCACTCCTCGCCGTCATCAAAGAATGCCCTTCGCGGAAGACATTTATTCGGACAGTCATACATGAAAAAAACCCTGTCTTTAGCGTCATCAAGCCCCGGGCTGTGTAGGTCCTTAAATGTTGCAGTCATCGAACTGCTACAAGTCAAACATCTTATGCCCTCGGGTGCCTCGGCGGAGTTGTATAGTTCGTCTTTCGCTGTGTCTCGCTCAATCCATTCTTGGATTGTTTTCTCTTTATTCAGATATCGTTCACCGGTAGTGAAGAGGAGGTCGTAATAGAGGGTAATGCGGGTAATCTTTTCTAAATCATCTTTGGATGCGTCCTTAGTTACCGCCTTCGGTGCTTTATATTCTTTGTGGAAATTCTCTATCCAACGACATCTTTCTACTGTCGTTTGGTCGTAAAGGTCAGAATAGTACCCCTTTGATTTTAGATAGTTCATCAAACATTATTCTTGAAACTCTTTTACTACCAAGTCGCCGAACTCTCTAGAGTTCTTACTGACAAAATCTAAAACGACTTGTTTATGTTCATCTGATAAAGTACGTGTCTGTCTCAATTTTTGGACAAAAGGATCAACCTGGTCCGATTGAACACCCAATTTGCCAATAGCGTCCAGCCATCTTCTCAAGAGCCCCGTATCGGAAAAACTACTCGCATTTATCATTCTCAGGACAATGTTTTTTAAAAAGTTCTGATTCCCATTGTTTTCAGATGGGATACTATAATTAACATATTCAAGGAATGAAAGTGCCTCTTCCTCTTTTCCTAGAAGACTATTAAAAATAGTAGATTTTTCACCCTTCGTTAATCTTGTTTTCATAGGCAACTCATTGAGCAAGTCTAAAGAATTTCCACTTCTATTTATCAAAGCGTCCCGACCAATGCCGTCTTTGGTTAAAAAATCTTTACCTAAAACATCAATAATTACATTTGGTTTATTATTAATGTCTGAGATGTATGCCCGTATAGAGGATTTTGGTTCTTTGTTCGGATTAATATCTAGATCAATTTTCTGAAAAATCTTTATACACAAAGCACGTTCTTCGGTTGTTTTATTGGCTTGATACCAAGTAGATATACGCGTAGTAAATGTACTTAGTGTCTGGCCCAGTGTGTCGTCTGCTGGTCTTGGTGGTGTAGATTTTGATAGAAAATCTAAACTTCTCTCAAGAGTGCTAAATCTTATTTCATCATCTTCAGTAATTGGAGCCCATTGCAATAGATTACCAAAAAGATCGAGGCCAACCGCATAATGTATGCTACTTATCGGACCCAGAGAAGTTAGGATATCTAGAATATCGTCTAATATATCCTTACGAAATTTTTCGGCTTTTTCTACCTCTGGAAATAATTCCTGATACTTCAATTGTTTAAAAAACTGTTTTTTTGCTTGAGATAATTTACTCAACAGAAAACTAAAGTTATCTTTATTTTTATCACTGCTTGCTATCTCGAAAGCTTCTTTTATAGAACTTACCTTTTCTCGCTCTATATTATCTATGGCAGTTAGTCGCTCTATCAAAGAAACCAAGTGTCTACTGAATTCTTTTTTATTTGATGGAGATATATCCTTGAGGCCATCCGCAAATATAGAAGAATATTTGAGGTTATCTATAGAATCAGCAAATTTTTGAATATTTATTTCTTGAAATGCCAAAAGAAAAACGTTTTGAAAGTACTTCAAATCCTCAGTTTTTACTATTGGGTGAAATGTTAAGAATATATTAAATAGTAAGTTCTCGTTTCTCTTATTACGTCTGCAGTAATAACCAAGGAGTTTACTCAATTCTATTAATTTCTCTGGCTTAGTATCGAGGTATATTCTTTCAACATCCTTGCTTCGACCATCCTGTAGGGAGATCACAAAACTTCCCCACTCTGGAATCGCTTTTTGTGCGGGACTTTGCCTCAATGAGAAGTAGATGTCTTCATATTCCTTATCATTTATGTGAGGCGTTGACTCCAGAAATGTCGTGAGTTCCTTACTCTCCGAACTATCATCGAGTTGTGAACTTATTTCATCCAATTTATCTGAAGTTCTTAATATTCTGTCTTCAATAACGCTATAAAGTTTGGGCCATTTGACCCTAACTACCAAAACCTTTGCAAGAAAAGCAATTCTATCCTTCTCGATAACTCGAGATATACCCCTCTCTCTTGCTAATAGATAAAGTGATATCAAAGAGTTTACAAACTGAATAATCTCCCGAGGATTATTTCGAAATGCATAATTCAAGACAAAAGCGAGTTCTAGGTTATTCTCAAATACTTCGATCTTTGTGTCATTCAACTTCTCAACAATAAAGTCGTCCAACTCAATATCAAGAAACTTGGGTATCTGTATCGAGTGATTAAAAAATTTTCTTAGATATTCCTCTGAATCGAAGCGTTTCCCATACTGCTTAACAAGCTGATCATTGATAGCTTTATTGTCGCAAGGAACAATAAATAAAGTTTTGTTTCTTACCTTATGTTTATCCAAGCCATACTTCTCATTCGATAAGAAAGTTTTAATATCCCCCAAAAGACCTACGGCATTTTTACTTGATAAACGATCGAGGTTGTCTATTATCACCACTAGGTTTTTTGTTTTGACTTTATCTAAAATTTTAGTGAAGTGGTCCTCGAATCCTTCAGCGGAATCAGTTCTATGCACCGTCTTTGTAGTAGTAAACTGTTTAATTGAATTTAGAATGAAAGATATTAAAGCACCGATAACGCCAAAATCAACTATCCGTTCTGAAAGCTCAAGATAATCAGACGACATAATTAAGGGCAGTATAGATTGCCGAAAAATGAGTAGAGTTAATACAATTATTACAAGAATTGATAAAGACTTAAACAATAAATCACCAAAGACCAGTTTTAATTTCTCGCGCCACTTCAAATTAACGGGGACAGAAAGGGATTGATTTAGTCTCTCTTTATAATGAAGCTCAAGTTCCAATTCTTCATCTAATGTAATTAAGAATTGCCTACGAAACGAATCTCGCTCATATTTCCAAGTATCAAAATAAATAACTTTATAATCATCATCTTGCTCTAATTCATTCTGCACAAGCTTACATATCGTACTCTTCCCCACACCCCATTGTCCGTAAACGCCTATGTTAAAGGGGCGTGGTGACTTTTTTATTATTTTCAAAAGACTATTGGATATCTCTCTATGCCCAAATCTATCTTTTTCTCCATCTTCTAAGGGTTTATCTACTAAAACCTCAAAAGGCTCTTGGTCAATCTTGTCCTCTTTTTTCTTTTTAGAATTAAACATGGCTAAACGATCGTTTTATTTGACGAAATTCTTCACCAACTCAGCAAAACTTGATGGCTTATATTTCTCATAAGCTTCTTGTTTCACATAAAGAGCTGTGAATTTAACTTTATTCTGTACTGCATTTATATCATCACACCACTGATACAGTCTTTTTATTTTCTCTACATCGTCTAAGTCCTCACGTCCTTTAGTCTCTATAATATAAATCTCTTTTTCTGATACCTTTACAAAGAAATCAGGATAGTAGTCTCTGATATTCCCATCTGCATCTTTGTAATCGATCTTGAAGTGAACAGCGAAATAGTTTTTTGCATACGAGATAATATCGTCACACTCTTCAAGGAAGTTGGCGAATTGTAGTTCGAAATGGCTATCTCCAACAATTTTGTTGAATACACTCTTCTTTGGGACAATGAATCCCTGCTCCTTAATAACAAACGGACGAGATTTACTAATCTTTATATAATCACGAATTTCAGCCTCACCTTTATCAACAACAGTAAGCTCGTTTATCTCTTTCTTGAAAGTTTCAATTATTGTTTTTGTTGCTTCGAGCTCAGATAAGTTACGTAGGGTGTTCGGGTCTTCTAAATCAACCTTTTTATCAAAGAGATGATTAATTACAAATTCTTTTACTTTTTCGTATAAGACGTCGTGTCCTCCGACTAACCTGAGCTCCTTTCTGATGATTTGAGCGAAGTAACCAATAACGCTTTGATAATTTGGTATGAAGTTGCTATCAAGTTCTGTTGCGTGCGTTATCTCTCCCGAAGTAATGTCACGAAATACAATTTCCCTTTTCTCCTTTTCGCTGAATTCTTTTATCTTGATTTTCTTGTGAGGGAACTTGCTTACGTCCAAGTCAGAAATATTCTTGTATTCTCTGTATATGCGAGGGGTAAGGACTGGAATCTGAATGTCCAGCTTCTCAATATCTTTTTTAGTATTTTCGTTATCAATCTCAACTATCAGAGGAGCTTTTGGTTCAGAGCCTTCTCCCATCTTTTTCTTTTCAAGCTCAACCCCATCACTCTTGATAGACTCCACAAAGTCCATGAAGGCGTCAGTCCCCACAACACTTACATACTCAGTTACGTCGGAATCTCTATACATTCGCCTAAGCCCTCGACCAAGAGTTTGTTCTGGAAGAATATTGCTTTTGGAAGAGTACGGACGAAGCCCTACAATTGTGGTTACATTTTTTACATCCCAGCCTTCTTTAAGCATTAGAACCGAGACAATCGCTTTGTGCGGGCTTTCCAAATTATCAATTTCATTTGAGGCTTTTCTAAGCTCTTTTAATTCTTCTTCTTTCTTGCCCGTTACAGTCTCGGCAATTTCACCATTGTTTTTTGTATGAATAACAAGAATTGCATCTTTAAATTCTGGATAAGTAGTTTCAAGATATTCTGCTACGTCATCGCCGTTTTTAGTATCATCGGTCATAACAAAGAAAACAGCTTTTTTGCCAAGCTTTTTGTGCTCGTCATACACCTTCTTCCACTCAAGGTATCCTAGATGGATATAATCCTTATATCTCTCTGTGAATTTTGAGCTTTTGTGCTCTTGTAGCTTGGCTCTACTAGCAGAATCAGGAAGAACGGGATGTTTCACAACGTCCTGGTAGATTGCTTCAACTAAAGGATAGTCGGAGATTGTCTGTACAAAAATCGATCCATTAGTGTGTTTCGGAGTTGCCGTGACATCAATCTGCAGGGATAAAAACTTATCCTTCATTTTCATCCGATTACTAATGTCCTCAATAGACTTAAACCAAGCAAGTCGTTCGTCATGAATATGATGTGCTTCGTCATTAATAACCATAAGTTCATCAATATCTCGTACGATTTGACCAAGGTTTACTTTTGAATCACCCGTTTTAGCCACGGGCTTATCTCCCAAAAAATACTCCATTGTATTATCGTCATCGGAGCTAGGCGCATTGTCCTTGCTGTTATAGACACGGTGAATATTCGTTAAGAAAATATTTCCAGTCTTACGAACAGTATTTATCTCATCCTGCATATGAATGGTCATCTGAAAATCGTCTTTCCAGTTTTGCCCCTCAAAGCCATTATCTGGTAAAATAGGATCTTCCCAGAATATCTTTAATCCCTCGAAATCACTTTTAATACGATCGAGCACAATAATGTTTGGCGTGATAAGAAGAAAATTCCTAGCTAAGTTTGATCCTTCTTCATACATCTTATGAAAATAGCTCCACGCGACTAGTAAGCTCATTACTTTTGTTTTTCCAGTCCCTGTTGCCATCTTAATAACCATTCTTAACCAGTCTTCAGTAAACATACTTGAAGAAACTGCTCCAGAACTGTCGTAGCGAATCAAGTCATATTTATCTTTTACCTTTGCTACTTCATATAGATAAATTACAGTTTCAACTGCCTCTCGTTGAGCAAAATAGTACTGAAAATTGACTGTGCCATCTGGTGTTTCTACTGGATGCTCTGCCTGGAACCACCAACGTAACAAAGCACGACTAGTATCGCTTATCCCTTTATAGTTTTTGTCTCGCCATTCCTTTACCTCCTTACGAAGTATATGAACAAGGGGTGGAAGTAGTTTTTCATATCCTTTCTCTCGTAAAGTTTCGTCTGCAGGAAACCAACGAGTATCTGGATCTAGTATTACGTGAGGTGATTTAGGAAAATCTTTATGTAATGCCATAATTAAATTTCTGACTTTTTCTCTGGCTTTTGTTGAACCGGTTGTCTGGGATTATTAATCAATAGAATATCTAAATTTTTCATCTCGCTTAAATATGGTTTCTCTAAAATATCGGAGACAAGTTTCATTTTTTTAGCTTCGTTAGAAGATAGGACCGAACCTTTCTTCACCTCTTTGGTGATATATTCTTTTTTGCCTTCAACTACTTTTATAACCACTTCTACGTAATCGTCCGTAATCCTTTGTATCAACCTCGACATCTCACCAAGCTTAGTCGCAGTGAATTGACCGCCTATCGTTGCAATAGCCTCATGGAGAACGAACCTACAACTCGGCATAGCCAAACGCTTATCTCCTGCTAAGAAGATCATAATGGCTGCGCTATCTACGTTCCCCATACCTATGGTGGTCTTTGGAATGCTAATCTGTTTTAAAAAATTATACGCAAGTAATCCATGGTCAGAAGATCCTCCAGAGCTAGAAATCTGAATTATAATCTCATCTATTGGTTTTTCTGGGTTTTGTTGTGCAAGCTTAACTGTAATGAACTGGATTAAGTCATTAATAGATCCTTCTGTTACGTTTGCGTAAAAATTGACCAAAATTTTCATAAAAATCAAATATTAACTTCAATTACTTTCATCGTATCGTTGCCGAAGATATCAACGACCTTAATAGCAATTTTACGTCGACCTGCTTCGCATTCATGCGCAACACTTTTTAATTCAATGGAGCGATCTTTCTTTGTTCGGAAAGACTGCCATTCATTCTCAAATATATAACTACCAGTCCAAGCTTCTTCAATTTTTCCATTTTCGTCTTTTATACGAACAATTTCTTTCTTGCTTTCAAAATCAAAGTCCACTGCCCAGTAATCAATCCAATCTGTCCATTTCTTCGTTAAAACCTCCTGCTCAACAATGCCATCTTTGTCTTTTGTTATCTTGATTATATTTCCTTGCTCAACTAAAACCTTATCTGATCCCTTCTTAAGGCTAGCAATCACATTATCAACGATGTCCTGATTGTAATAAACGGAGAAGTCGGTGAGTTCTATCGCTACTTTCCCGTCCATCTTTTTCCCAGCGGGTTTAATGTGTGGTTTTACTTCTATATAAGAAACATCGTGGAATTGAACTTGGTTTTTCTCAATTGCTCGTTTATCGAATACTTCTCGTGGGATATGTTTAAGAGCCAGATCGATACCCTTATCTTTCGCTTCCTCCTGAATCTTAGGGAAAAGTCCCATTTCATATTCAAATGAAAGAATATCTACTTTTGTAATTTGTTTATCAATACATTCCTTAATGACTTCCTCTACGAACAATCGTGATGCAGGTAGATTGACTGGTCCAACTGCTACTAATCGTCCAGATTTCTTAGCAACAAATGTCTTAAAGTTATTAATAGCTTCGGCTTTGTATGCCTTAATAATAAGTTCTATAAAGTCGGCCTCTTTCTTGGCAAGCTGTTTTTGTTTCTCTTCTTCACGTAAATTCATGTTTACACCAACATAATGTTGACGCTCATATTTCCCGAGATTAAGTATTTCAAAAGCACGAAAGTCGGTACCAGATTTCTTTAATTCTCGCTGCACATTAATCATTCGTTTCCTAGTTGTATGAATAGAGAATTTTCCGAGGTCAGAACCAATCCATTTTCTGCCAAGTTTTTCCGCTACAGCAAGTGTCGTTCCCGAACCGCAGAAAAAATCGGCGACAAGATCGCCTTCATTGGAAGAAGCATTAATAATACGTTCAATAAGTTTTTCTGGTTTTTGTGTTGGATATCCTAATATCTCGCTATAATCGCCCTGATTTGATTTATAGGCTCTAGGATCGGCGTAAATTTGTTTTATATCTCTCCAGACTGTTGAAGCTGGCTCTCCAGCACTTTCGTCTAAATATTGTTTTTCATAGACAGGTTTTCCATCAGCGTCCTTTCCACGAATTCGCTTACGGTACACCCTTCCGTCAGCATCTGTCCATTTAAACCAATCTTTAATATATTCTTCTTTATATGGAAGATAGGTTTTATTTTCGATTCTATTATTATAATTTTTTGCGAAATGAAGTATGTACTCATGTATCTTTACTAACTTTGTTCCTGCAGCTCTTCCACCAGATGGCGAACCATATGCCCAAATAATTTCTGAAACTAAGTTCTCTTTGCCAAATATTTCTTCAAGTATCAATCTTACATAATGGTTAACCTGTATTCCAAGGTGCACATAAATACTCCCATCATCAGCAAGTAAATCTTTCATCAAGCTTAGTCGTTCATAAATCATGGCGATAAAACTATCTGCGCCCTTCCCCCAAGTATCCCTATACGCTAATTCTTCCAGAACATTTGGTTTTTTTGTAAGCTCCTCATCGCCAATTTCCACTTTCATTGAAAAATCTGCACCGACATCAAATGGAGGGTCGATATAAATAAGTTTTAGTCCGCCTTCTCTCTCAATCTCTTCTCGCAAAACTCCGTTTTTCAGGCTAGAAAGAATCAGCTTGTTATCTCCCCAGATAAGCTTATTCGTCCAGCCAGCAATTTGCCTACCTCGCTCGTCAAAATCAAATGGAGACTCCTGTTCTACTCTAAGAGTTGGTTGTACTTGCTTTTTCGTATCAGACGCATCTTCTGCCCGTGGTTCATCTACGACCTCGATTGTTTGAAAGGGCAGTACTATATTAGAAACTTCAGACGTTTTACCATTCCACACCAATTCGACTTCTTTCTTATCTTCAAAAAGAAGGAATCTATATTTATCTGGAAGTGGTTTTCCAGCCTCAATGTATTTGAGAATGTTTCTTTTTTCGTTATCTGAAAGATTACTACTCATATCAAGATTATGCCCACTTGGCGGGGTTGAAGCAAGGAATTTTTTAGAGTCATTCTATTTAATTATCTCCGATAAGATCTTCAGAAACCCATCGGTTTTGGATAACCACTCGTCTGGCAGTACACTTGGGCGTATCTCTTTGAAGTTTTCTGGAAACGAGAACCCAATAGACTCCAGTTTGTCTTTGTAAAGTTCTGCTACTTTTTCATCTATCTTCGCTGTCCATTCGAAGTTAAAAGCTAAACGTTTGTCTGTGGTAAGAGTAAAAAGAGACATCCTACTAAATTTTGAAAATATAGGACTGAAAGCAGCATATGCACCAGTGCCAAAGTTTATCTTGTCAGCATTGTTTTTTGAAAATTGATAAATCTTCTCAAATGCTCTCAATTCTTCGCTGGTTAGCTTCTGCTTCGCATCCTCTAACAATGACCCCTCATCCCATCTGTGACGTTTACCAGACAAAACGTTAATGTCTTTCTTCACTTCTGCTCCGTAGATTCTAGGGATAATTATTTCGTACTCCTCGTGTTTGTAATACTCGAGTTCCACGGCATAGATATCAAATTGGCTATTCTGGTTTACATAAACTATGAGGTCTTTAAGACGTGCATCTAAGCTATCCATCAATATAACGAATCGTAATATACCATCATCAAGGTTCCCTTTTACACGATCTAAGAGTTCGGTCAGCTCATCATCTGAGAGCTCGAAGAAGTCTCTGAGTTTTTCATTCAGCGAGACTTTAAAAGTTCTCTGTACCTCCGTATCTAAACGTGCCGTGAATTCATTGAAGTCATTGGAATGCTTCCAAAGAGCTGCTCCATAATCGAGAGCTTGGGCTACAACTGTACGTTTATCTGAATTCTTATAGAGTTTTGTTTCTACAATATAAATATCGCCGTCCTTATCTATTCCGATTGCATCAATAGGACCACTGTTTGTAGGAAACTCGCGAGCGAGGATTAAAAGATGAATATCTTCCTTAATGTCATATAGCGGAATACTCTCCGGATTATCGTAGATGTACTCTTGTAAATTGTCCTCTTTCTCAAAAGAAGATTTATCTACCCTTTTGGCATCCTTGCCGTTTTTAGAAATAATTATGGCCATACCTGCAACGGTTTCTCCTGGCCTGGAACATAAAGCTCCCCGCCAGGCGATGGCCGAAGCCACCCACACGAGTTTCCCCGTATGACCGTTGCAGGTGCTCCCGACGAGGAGCTTGATGCCTGCAACGGCTTTAGTGCCATACCTACCAAATCGGAAGGGTTAGGCTATTCAGTTGTTAAACTCATATTACCAGAAGAGTCTTCTCCTGGTCTATGGCACCCTAGCTTAATCGTTGGGTTCTGCGAAGCGGGTTATCAACATTTGACACATAGTCTAACTAAGGCGTATATTATGGATAGTTCTACAAATACACCGTTGAGGCAGAACACACTCGTCTCCCTGGCCTATCATAGCCATTCAGAAGAGAGAAAAGTGAGGTTCAGTAGATCCGAAGAAAGACTGCAATCGCTTCCGAGCCATCGTGCACAAAGGAAACGTGAGGAAGGGCTTCGAATCAAGACAATATAAATCTATATAGATTATTGTCTGGATTCGAAGCTTTTTTCTTTTCCAGATGCCGACTCTATATAGAGTCGGTGTTTTTGTTTGAACTGAAGTCGAAATAAACCAATTACTTAAAAAAGATGGGTAAAAACAAAAACGTACAGCTAACTCGGATTCACTCCGATTCTTTTCCTGCTATCCCAGGTGTTAAACGAGTCCAAGAATTCGTCGAATTTGCTAGGTGGTGTGCGCTCCCTCAATGGCTCCGCGAGCCAAAAACGCAGAAGGAATTCGCTGATCAGATCGGAGTAAAAGTAAACCAAGACACCCTAACGGACTGGAAGAAACACGAAGAATTCTGGCCACTGGTATGGCAATTCTTGCAGGAGTGGATGCGAGAGCATACGCCAGACATTATGGGCGGTTTGTACGAGAAAGTTGCCTCCGGTAAAGGAAACGCCAGCGATGTCCGACTATTTCTCAGTCTTGCCGGGCACCAACCGGAAAAATCAAAAAGTAAAAAACAAAAGAATAAATAATCATGAGCAAAATAAACCCAGACGATCTTAAGATCGTACAAGTTCCTATAAAGGAACTTAAACCAGCACCATACAATCCTCGTAAACACAAAAAAGAGGATATGGAGCAACTTAAAACATCGCTAAAGAGATACGGAGTCGTAGATCCGATCTTGGTAAATAACGCACCGGGAAGGGAGCAAGTGATAATCGGCGGACACATGAGAGTGAAGGCCCTAGAGGAAATGGGGGTAAAAAATGTGCCCGTCATCTATCTCCACATAGAGGATCTTGAGAAGGAGCGCGAGCTAAACCTGAGGCTTAACCGCAACCAAGGAGAGTGGGACTTCCAACTCCTTGCAGAGTTCGACGAAGATGTGCTCTCGGAGATTGGATTCACAAGTGAGGAGTTAGATGATGTCTTCGGTATTGAAGACAGCCCAGAAGAATTCGACATCCAGAAAGAATTGGAGAAGTTGAACATCACAAAGATTGAAGTGAAAAAGGGTGATGTCTGGCAGCTTGGCAAACATCGCCTAATGTGCGGAGACAGCACTCTAGAGAAAGATGTCCTGAGGCTAATGAATGGAGAGAAAGCGGATTTATGTATGGTGGACCCGCCGTACCTGCTTTCATATCTGACAGGCAAGAAGAAGCATGGCAAGGCAACAGAAGGATTCGGTCTCAGGAGAGACCGTAAATACCTTGAGACAGACGTTCTTCCGCCAGATTTCACGGAAAAGTGGATGGCTAATGTAGCGCAGATTCAAAAAGAAGACTTCTCAATAATGGTCTTCGAGAACCCTAAGAACCTGAAAGTCATTTGGACAGAGCTCGAAAAACACTGGCGATACAGAAACACGATAACGTGGCACCTCCCGAATCGTGTACAGGGCTTCGCAGCTAAATATAAGTTCTTCAATAAAACTGATATTGCTTTGGTCGGGACTAAAGGAAATGTTGAACTAAATATTGAGCCTGAATCAGATGAATTTTTGCAAAGCGAGTACGAGAATGCATTGTTTGCTACATCTGGTAAACCCACCTGGGAAAGCTATCGGAAGGGCAAGAAAGTCCAACCCACAGACTTCATATCCTTCAATGCAGCTGACGAGAAAAGTTCACAACAGTCGATAATTTTTGGGACCAAACCGGTGGAGGTTCTTCTCCCATACATGAAGGTTCTAACAAAGCGTGGAGACCTTGTAATCGATTTATTCGGAGGTAGCGGTTCAACAATTATAGTTGCCGAGAAACTAAATCGCCGATGCAACATGATGGAGTTAGTCCCAACGTATGCGGAGGTAATAAAGAACCGGTGGGAGCGACTTACCGGTAAAAAAGCTAAGAAAATTAATCATGACTAAAGATAAGACAATAGAGAGGAAGCAGGAACGACAGAAGGAGAAAATGATCGAACAGCTGAAGATAACACCAATTATCCAAGTTGCGTGTTCTAAATGTGGTATTGGGAGGACATCCTTTTATCGTTGGAGGAAAGATGACCCAAAGTTTGCACAGGCGACAGATAGGGCGATAGTAGAGGGTCTCGAACGGCTAAACGATCTGGCTGAGAGCAAGCTCATTTCAGCAATCCAAAACGAGAACGTTTCAGCCATCCGATTGTGGTTGCAGAATAGACATCCTGCGTACTCACCGAAACTGCACATCACAGGCAAGGTCGGGCAGGAAATTGAGCTATCCGAAGAGGATGCGAAACTCTTAAAACAGGCGCTTCTTTTAGCTGTTCCGGATGAGCCGAAAGACGATGAAGAAGATGAATAAAGAAGGAGTTCTCAAAGCAATAATTGATAGAGCCATAAAGAAGCCTGCGTTCCGCAGAATTCTTGGTAGAGAGAGTCACTTTTGGTTCTTTCACATCTATCTGCGAGATCACGTAACTCACTCCACAGCGAACTTCCAGAAAGAACTCTTGTCTCTAACGGGAGATGAGAAGGTTTCCTTTCTGGTTACAGTAGCATTTCGTGGATCCGGGAAGACCACCATCTGCTCACTCTCTCTCCCTATATGGGCAATTATTGGAAGACTAAAAAAGAAGTTTGTGGTCGTCATCAATGACACTCAGCACCAGTCAAAGTACAGCTTCATGAACCTTAAACGAGAGCTAGAAGATAACAGTCTCTTGAGGCGAGATATGGGACCATTCAAAGAAGAAAGCGATGAATGGGGTAACTACACCCTCTACCTCCCTTGGTATGACGCGAAGATAGTCTTTCTTTCAATTGATCAGCGTATTCGTGGCGTGAAACATAAGCAGTATCGTCCTGACCTCATCGTTGTTGATGATGTAGAAGATTTAGAGTCGACACGCACCCAGGAAGGGCGTGATAAGACATACCAGAAGTTTAAGGGCGATATTCTTCCCGCTGGAGACCAAAACACAAAGATGATAGTCATTGGCAACCTCCTCCACGAAGATTCACTTCTAAAACGCCTAGAGAGAGAAATCCAAGATGGTCGGCTCACTGGAATCTTCAGAACACATCCAGTAGTTGATGATAACGGCAAGTCCCTCTGGCTTGGCAAATATCCTGACAAGGAATCGCTTGAGATTGAACGCAAGAAAATTGGGAGTATGGAGGCTTGGAAGAGAGAATTTCTTTTGGTGATCGTCCCTCCTGGAGATCAAGTCATTAAGCGGGAATGGATTCAACACTACGATGCGATGCCCCCTCGTGAGGGATACCAATACCGCTGGACAAAGATGGGAATAGATCTTGCTATCTCCGAACGCGAAACAGCCGACTATACTGCTATAGTTGGCGTATCTCTCTTCGGTCACGACAAACAACGAGTGGTGTATGTTCATCCTCACCCAATCAATAAGAGAATAGATTTTCCAACAACTCTCGATGAGGAGAAGTACTACGCAACGATGCTCGGTGACGGAAAACCAGTTGAAGCTCTTGTAGAGGATGTGGCATATCAACGCTCCCTCCCACAGCAACTTGCACAGGACGGTTTCCCAGCTAAAGGGGTGAAAATAGGAACACAGGACAAACGCACCCGGCTTATAGGGATTTCTGCGTGGATTAAATCAGGACGTGTTCTATTCCCTATGGAAGGGTGCGAAAAACTCATCGAACAATTAATCGGCTTCGGAACAGAAAGGCACGATGATTTAGTGGATGCGCTTGTGATAGCAGTCACCGCGGCAATCGAAGCAAGAACGAGTGCGTGGGCAGTTGGTAAAATGGACAAGATCTAATTACCTACAAGTTACCAACTAGGCTCTCTGGACGCCCCGTGAAGGTGTGTCATTCATGTATATATGGATGACACAGCCGTAACAGAACGTCCGGGGACTACCCCCACAGAGATTCGAGAGAAAGTTAAATACTGCCTATATGCTCGCAAGTCATCTGAGTCTGAAGAAAGACAGGCTTTGTCGATAGAATCACAGGTTAAGGAGATGCTCCAACTCGCAGAGAAAGAGGGCTTAGAGATAGTAGAAATGAAGCGTGAGAGCCATTCTGCAAAGGAGACTGGGCAACGCATCATCTTTAATGAGCTACTTGAAGATATTCGCCAGGAGAAATTCAACGGTATTTTAACGTGGGCACCAGATAGGTTGAGCAGGAACGCTGGGGACCTTGGAGCGATTGTGGATTTGATGGACCAGAAGCTGCTTCTCGAAATACGGACGTACGGACAAAGATTTACAGACAACCCAAATGAGAAGTTTCTTCTTATGATTCTCGGCTCGCAAGCTAAGCTAGAGAATGACCATAGAGGCATTAACGTTAAACGAGGATTGCGAACACGATGCGAGATGGGTCTCTGGCCGACAGTGGCTCCATTGGGATATCTCAATCAAAATCGCATGGATAAGAAGGGCCACGTAGTCATTGATCCTGTACGTTCACCAATCGTGAAGCAGATGTTCGAGAAAGTAGCGTATGAGATGTGGAGTGGGAGGAAAGTGGATCACTGGCTCCGATTTGAGATGAACTTTAAGACGAGAGGAAACAAGCCGCTCACATTAAGTGGCATCTATAGAACACTTCAGAATTCTTTCTACTATGGGACCTTTGAGTATCCGCGAGAGAGTGGCAACTGGTATCAAGGGAAACACAAGCCCCTTATCAACCAGGAATTATTTGAGAAAGTGCAGGCACATCTGAAACGCGACCAGATTACGCGAGAAAACAAAGAGTTTGCCTTCACGAAGCTTATGGTTTGTGGATTATGTGGTTCTGGTATAACGGCCGAAGAGAAATATAAGAAATTGCGAGATGGAACTACTGCTAAGTATGTCTACTATGGGTGTACGCGAGGGAGAGACAGGTACTGCAAGAACAAATACATTCGTGAGGGGGAGCTAATTAAAGAATTACTAAAGATTGTTGATGAACTAAATATCAATGAGTTAGGAATGAAGATGAAGTTGCAGGAGGAGGTAAAGAGATTCAACAAATTCCAAAACGCTGTCTTGGGTAATGGCGAGCAGGAAGCAAACACAGATGACATAGACCTCAAGACCTATGCGAAGTATTTGCTCAGAGAAGGGAGTGTTAGTGAGAAGCGAGATTTACTGGCAAATTTGAGGAGTAGGCTTGTTTACCAGAACATGCAGATTTCTTTAGGAGACATGAGCTAATTATTAAAGTATGTTTTGTCTGCGTACAAACTTCGTTTATTACCGTCATCTATCCAGTCGAGAAAGATTGATGGTTTGCCATTATTGTAACCTCCTAAGTTTCTTGAGAAAAGAATATGGCAATGCTTCCTAGTGCGCGTAAGTGCAACGTAGAACTTCTTTGCGTCAATATGACTCGGCTCTTTAGGATTCCTGGGGAGCGTACCGTCTTGCATTCCAGCTATGAAAACATGCGAAGCAGAAAGCCCCTTTGATCCTTCAAAGGTCACTATTTTTACTAAGGGCTTTGTCTCATCTATTGGCTGGGGTGTTTTATCTGCTCTATCTCGTGATCGTAGACCCCTTACTTCTTCTAAAACAGAATTTCTGAATTCATCGGGAACGAGTCCAATAAGCGCATCTTTTGAGGTACTGCCTTTCACTATCTCCTGCCAGCCCTCAGGTTTATCGTACGAGAGAATGAATCGCCACCATAGATTTGATTTCGGATAGTCAGCGAGCTTCCTTATAGCGGTATCTCTATCTACTGGCTCAAAATCATTCTTGGAGCTTTGCAACTCAATGTCGGGGTTACTCCGAAAGTGGTCCTCAATAGCTCGCCGGAACGGATTAGAGGCGATAATTAATGCAGTCAGAAATCCCTCGCTACGAGACTTGGCAATATCGTCCGGCAGAATACTTCTGATCTCTCTTTCAATGTAACGACCAAAGTAATTCACTGACCCACTTTGTACTGATGTTTCTACAACCTCGATGAAGGTATATTGTTTGCTATCAATCTCTTTGATCGGGGGGCAGTATTCAAACTTTTTCGGAATCCTATTCTTAATAATATTTCTGGCTTCGCACTCTTGCATAAATTTATTTGCACTATCAACAATAACTTTTGTACACCGTGTGCAGTACGGGAGTTCATAGTTCTTGTATTCTGCCGCCAAATACAGATCACTTATATGTTTTGGGCTTGCTAACCTATCTTCGTATAAACCTTGGTCGTCATCCCCCGCAATTACTATTGGGCCAAGGCTACTTATCAGCTCGACAAAATCAGATTCAAGTTTATTGAAATCCTGGAATTCATCGATGAGTATCAGGTCGTATGACAAGTCAATCTCCGGCTCGCTTGCAAGGGAGTGATAAATCCTGAAGATAGAGTCGTCGAAACCAATTGCATCGTAGTAATCACTACGGTCTAAGTAGAACTCTGTTAGTTCGTTCTTCAAATTTGAACGGAGAGGAGAAATAAAGTCCGGGGGTTCACCATTATTCAAGACTTTCCAGTCCTCTCTAATTATTTCTAGGGAATCTGGACAGTAGAAAAAGTCATTACTTAATCCTCTCCGAAGTACGGCATATTTCCTGAGTAAGTGATGGCAGTACCCGTGGAACGTGAACACTGACGATGCATGCCCAAGATCCCTCTCCAACTCCCTCTTTAAATTCCCCAGAAAAGTTAATACCAACACCCCACTATCCGCAGGTTGCGCATCCAATAATGCTTTAAAAGATTTTGTCTTACCGGCACCAGGCCCAGCAACAACTAATTTCTTGGGTATAGAAGACTCTCGACTAATCTTCTGCGAGAACTTCTTGAGCCGATCCATATGTTCTTTGTTGGATAAATCTGGCATATGGGATATAAACTTTTACTAATAGAAGGATAACGCAAAACCTTCAATTCATCAGGACTCTCGGGTCAGCTCCGATACTAGGTTGTCACTGCGGAGGGGGAGGGATTCGAACCCTCGATGGAGCGTAAACCCCATGCCAGTTTTCAAGACTGGTGCCTTCATCCACTCAGCCACCCCTCCCAAGATGCATAAAGCATATATTCCACAAGCTTCTTTTTCAACGGGCACAAATTCTGACTCTATCTAAATAAAAAACAACTGTCCTTATTACACATCAAGAAGTTCTATGGTACAATATATTAATGCAATATGAAATCCTGAGAAAAGAAGCGTCTAGGCTGAGACGACAAGGAAAAACTTATTCTGAGATTCAACAAATGTTAAAAACACAAGTTCCTAAAAGTACTCTTGCCTATTGGTGTAAGAACATTAGCCTATCTCCTCAACAGCAAGAAAGAATCGCAAAACTATCATCTAAAAATCTTTTGAAGGCTCGCGAATCTGCGATCACCTCAAACAAAAATAAACGAAAGGAGTATTTAAATTCACTAAAGAATAAGAACAAGCCTTTTACCAACTTTATCAAAGACGAAGACACCGCAAAGATCGCACTCGCAATGTTGTATTTAGGAGAAGGATCTAAATGGAGTTCTTATCGTGGCCTGTCCTTAGGAAGCGCTGACCCAGATATCGTAAAAATTTATCTTAGATTATTAAATCGATGCTATAACATTGATAATACGCTCCTCCGTGCGAGAATTAACTACAGGGTCGATCAAGACCTCGAAGAGTTAATAGCATATTGGTCTAAAATAATAAATATTCCTAAAAAGAATTTTTATAAGACCAAGCCCGACCCCAGAACAAAAGGAAAGAAAACAAATAAAGGTGGCTATAAAGGAGTATGTGTGATTATTGGGGGTGGGACAGAAATACAATTAGAACTAGACATTATAGCTAGAATGTCTTTAGAATAATGAAGTTTGAAGGGGGCCCGTGGTATAACGGTAACACACATCCATGGCATGGATGAGTTGGGGGTTCGATTCCCCCCGGGTCCACATCATGAGAAATAGGCCAAGTGCAGAGATATTATTAACCAATCGTAACAAGCGCATCATTCTTCAACGTCGCGACAACAAGCCGAACATAACAAACCCCGGAAAAGCCACTACGTTTGGAGGCACCATTGAATTGGGAGAAACCCCTTCGAAAGGAGCTCTTCGGGAGATAAACGAAGAAACAAATTTAAATCTTAATAAGGAAGACCTGATATTTGTAAAGAAATATGAGCGAACAAAGGAGGTAGACGGAGAGGATAATGATTTATATTGTTTCTTGGTCGAAAACGTAGATGAGTCTAAGCTCGAAGTATATGAAGGGCAGGGCTTCGAAATAGCCAACAATCTTGAAGATGTTCTGAACGCTAACCCCTCTCTTTTTTTTATTAGAATTGCTCGAGACTATTTCGCAGGAGAATTTAACAACTTGCAAAAATAAGTATTAAAAAGCATTTTTATTAAAGAACGGAGGGGTGGCAGAGCGGTTGAACGCGCTGGTTTTGCTCCCGATTTGTTTGAACAGTAGGTTCAACTACAAATCGCAGTCCGCCACAGCGAAGCGGCGGCGGGAAAACCTAGGAGCAGAGCGGAGGGGATCCGGCTGGATGAGGAGCTTGTTTCGAAAACAAGTAGTCCTGTAAAGGACTTGTGGGTTCGAGTCCCGCCCCCTCCGCTCTGCCTCGAGGGTTCTCCGCCTACACTAAAGTTTCGGCGGATTGCTCCCGGCAACCAATCCGGAGAGTTGGGCCGAGAGGGAAGAATCCCTCCCCCTCCGCCAGTTGTGTTAAAATATCTTTTACATGAAAACACGCATAGTAGTGATGGCTGCTGGTAAGGGCACTCGCATGAACTCAGATATCGTTAAGGTGTTAACTCCGCTTAGGGGAAAACCTGTGATATTACATTTACTTGAATCTGTAGAAAAATCGAAGATTGACTCACGACCTATTGTAATTGTTGGCTATCAAGCAGAAGAAGTTAAAAAAGTTCTAGGTGATAAATATGAATATGTCTTACAAAAAGAACAGCTTGGCACGGGACATGCAGTTATTTGTACCCAAGGGGCAGTAGATAAAAGTGTGGATAATGTAATTGTTCTTAATGGCGATGTGCCTCTCACAAAACCAGAAACGATTAAACGATTAAAAGAATCTCACGAATCAAACGATTCCCCTATCACAATTGCCACCGGAAAAGTTGAGAATTATGAAGATTGGCGAAAATCATTTTATAGTTTTGGACGCATCGTGAGAAATATAAATGGAGATATAGACGCCATTATTGAAAAAAAGGATGCTAGCGAAGAGCAACTTAAGATAATGGAGATTAACCCAGCTCTATATTGTTTCAATACAAGCTGGCTCTGGGAGAATCTCAAAAAACTGAACAAAAATAATGCTGCCGAAGAATATTATCTTACTGATTTAATTCATATAGCCATTGAAAATGGCGAGATGATTAATTCTATAAATATAGATCCATTAGAGTGCGTGGGCGTCAATACATTAGAGGATCTTCACCTCGCTGAAAATCTGATTAAAAAAATCTAGCTTTTCAACCACTTGCCGTATTGGCGAACTAATAAAGATTTAGCTTCTTGTGGATTTTTCATAATTGCCTTGACTAGTTTTTCAGTACGAATTGACTGTGAACCCTTAACTAAAATTACGTCCTCTTCTCGTAAAATTTCTTTAAGTTTATCTATCGCCTCTAAAGACCTTTCAAAATGAAATATATTTTCTGGAGACAATCCCTTCTCTTTTGCCTGTTCTCCAATAAGACGCGAATCTTTCCCAATTGTAATGAGGATATCTACGGCACTAACCACAAGTTCTGCGAGATTTTGATGTGATTTTTGACTATATTCTCCTAACTCCAACATATCTCCCAAGACCGCTACTTTGCGTTTGGCGCTAATGTCTTTTAGGGTTTCTAGGGCATTTTGAGTAGATTTTGGAGAAGCGTTGTATGTGTCGTCTATTATGTAGGTATTCTTGATGCCCTCTATGATACGCCCTCTTCCTTTTTCACCCCTATATTTAGATAACGCTCTCTTCATTTCGCCCAAAGTCAGACCAACGATACTTCCAACGGCTATGGCGGCGCCCGAAGAATATGCCTGAGATTTTCCTAGGGCGCCTTCAATAACAGTTCCTACTGATTCTCCACTAATTCTGATATTAAAGCTGGCTCCTAATGGAATATTGTCTTTTGTTAAATTTTTAAAATTGCTCAACTGAACATCTGCGTTGGCATCAAAACCATAAGTTTTAGTTCTTACTCCAGATCTCCCTTTCATTTGAACTACGTCTGGATCATCTAGGTTGAGAACGATTGTTCCGCCTGGGGATACTGCCTCAACAAGCTTAGATTTCTCTAGAACCACCTGTTCGACATCCTTATAGAACTCTACGTGCACGGGCACCGTTCCTATCGCGGTCACAACAGCGATATTGGGCCTTGCTATATCTATGAGATAGTCCAAATCACCGGGTTTATCGGCCGAGTATTCGAGGATTAATATCTTAGGATATTTAATGTTTGGTAAAAATAGTGCAAAAAATCCTTTTAGAATTGCGTTCGAAAGAAACAAAACTCCACCTGGTTTGTTGTAATTCCCTAAAATAGCTAGGGGAAAACCCGTTTCATTATTTAGATTACCACCCGCAGCTCGCACATTGAGACCGGCCTGTTTAAGGACTGTATAGATGGCCGTTCTGGTTGATGTCTTACCCACGCTACCTGTAATACCAATAATTCTCGGATTGCGTCTCCTGATAGTTGCTCTCGCGAGATGTTTAAGAAGAAAATTAAATAGGTTTAATATTTTCTTCCTCATATTTAAGATTTCTTAATTTATGACAAAATTAATAAGTTTATCTGGAACAAAGACGGTCTTTTTGATTTTCTTCTTACCTAAAACAACCTTCACGCTATCTACACCCTTAGCAATTTCGATAGCTTCTTTTTCGCTAATTCCGCGAGTCGCCTGAATGGTTCCTCTTAACTTTCCGTTAACTTGAATTATTAAGCTAATCTCATCTCCGGTGAGATATTTCTCTATGTATTCCGGCCATTTTTGTTGATGGATTGAGTATGGATTGCCAAGCTTCTCCCAAAGTTCTTCCGTGATAAAAGGGGCGAAGGGCGTCAAAAGCTTAAGGAATTCTCCGTGCTGATTTTTGTTTAAACCAACGAATCCCTTAATCAATGTTCCTCGAGCATTGTTTTTGCCACTGACCGGTTCTTCAAGAGCATTAAACAAAATCATGAGCTGGCTAATGGCAGTATTGTACTTGAGATCTTCTATGTCATCCCCCACTTTTTTGATTGTCTGGTGGAAAAGTGGAGCTACTTCTTTTATTACACTGACGTTGGTGGCGGATGGATATTTTTTAATAAATTTTGCACGTGCTTCAAAGTAATTCCAAACGCGAGTTAAAAATCTTTCTATACCTGCGATACCCCCATCCCGCCAATCACCACCATCCTGAAATGGTCCAATGAACATCAGATACATTCTCAAAACGTCTGATCCAAATCTCTTGATATATTTATCGGGTATCACTACGTTGCCTTTTGACTTAGACATCTTGGCACCTTCTTTAATAATCAAGCCGTGGCTACGAAGAGCAGTAAATGGCTCTTCAAAATCTATTAGGCCCATATCTTTAAATGCCATGGCTAAAAATCTGGAATAAAGAAGATGAAGAACTGCGTGCTCTGCTCCGCCAATATACATATCAACGGGAAGCCACTTTTTAACCCTAAGCTCGTTAAAGGCCTCTTTCTTCTTATCCATATTGATGTAGCGGTAGAAATACCACGCTGAATCAAGGAATGTATCTGAAACATCCGTCTCGCGACGAGCTGGACCCTTACATTTCGGGCATTTTACTTTATAGAAAGCAGGAGATGAGGCCAATGGTGCTTCACCCGTACCTTTGGGACGAAAATCCTTTAATTTAGGCAAAAGAATGGGGAGATCTTTAAGTGGTGCTGGTTGCCATCCAGCGTTGTTCTTGTCCGCCGAAGCCTTGGCGCAGGCGGGACAATAAATCATAGGTATCGGTGGACCCCAATATCTTTGACGCGAGATTAGCCAATCACGAAGGTGATAGTTGGTCTCTGTTCTGCCAAAACCATTTTTTGAAAGCCATTGAATTGTTTTCTTTTTAGCTTCTTCTATTTCGAGTCCATCTAAAAAGTCGCTATTAATGGCAGGTCCGTCCCCAAGATAGGCGTCACCCTTAAAATCTTTGGGTGGTTTGACCGTGCGAACAATAGGTAATTTAAATTTTTCAGCGAACTCCCAATCTCTCTCGTCCTGTCCGGGAACAGCCATAATTGCTCCCGTTCCATATGAAGACAAAACATAGTCGGCTATCCAAATTGGAATTTCTTTTTTGTTAGCTGGATTAATTGCCTTTACGCCCTCTAGCTCTACGCCTGTCTTAGATTTAGTGTCAGCTATTCTTTCATTTTCTGTCTTACTCTGTGTCTTTAAGACATAATCCTGGACAGCTTTCTTGTTAGATATTTTTTCTTCCAGTTTTCTTATAAGTGGATGCTCTGGCGCCAAAACCATATAGGTGGCTCCAAAAATTGTGTCGGGGCGAGTAGTAAAAACCTCTATATTCTCTTTCGAATCAACGATTGGAAAATTAATCCTAGCTCCTTCGCTTTTGCCTATCCAATTTTTTTGAGCAATCTTGATGTTGTCTGACCAGTCAATCTTCTCAAGATTTGAAAGTAGTTTCTCTGCATAATTGGTTATCTTAAAAAACCACTGCTCCAAATCTTTCTTAATCACTTCGCTGTCGCACCTCTCGCACCTCCCGCCAACTACCTGCTCGTCCGCCAAAACTGTCTTGCACGACGGGCACCAATTAACGCTCGCCTTCCTTCTTTCAACCAAACCGGCCTTCCACATTTGGATAAAGATCCACTGCGTCCACTTATAATACTCTGGAGTGTATGTCTCAAGACGCTCTTCCCAAGCAAATCCATTGCCTATTTCCTGAAGTTGCTTATAAAATCTCTCCTTAGAACTCTCTGCTTGATCTGCGGGATGTTTTTTGACTTTAAGGGCATAATTCTCGCTGTGGATACCAAAGCCGTCTAGACCAATTGGTTCAAAGACGTCGTAGCCCCGCATTCTCTTATAACGTCCGTAAATGTCGCTCCCAATGAACGCATAGGCGTTTCCTACATGTAATCCTTCGGCCGAAGGATATGGGAACATCATGAGGTTATAGAACGGCTTTTTAGCTTTATCTAAATCGGGCTCGTAAATCCTTGTTTTAAGCCACTTCTCTTTCCACTTTTTCTCTATATTGGAGAAAGGATACATATTGCTAGTTTATAGTGGTTAGTGGTTAGTTTCTAGTTAAATGGAGAAAACCTTGCGAGTGTTCTCGACTGTCTTTTGCGCAACTTCTTCGAAGTCCTTATCAAGAATTTCGGCCAATTTTTCTGCTGTATATTTAACGAATGCCGGCTCGTTTCTTTTACCCCTATGAGGAACGGGGGCAACGTAAGGTGCGTCTGTCTCAACCATTATCTTGTCCAAACCAATATATTTGATAACTTCATCGTAATCATGAGTAAAAGTAATCACTCCGCCGAATGTAAAATAAAACCCAAGCTCCATAAGTTCTTTGGCGTCTTCTTTGTTGCTGGTAAAGAAATGGTTAACCCCGGGAAAATCCTGTTTTAAAAGATGCTTGTGATCTTTGAGGATTTGGATTAAGTCGCCAAAAGCATTCCTACAATGAATCATGAGCGGAATGTTCAACTCGTTTGCTAATCTGATTTGCTGAATAAAAGCGTCACGTTGTTTATCTTTGGTGCTTTCCTCTAGACGAAAATAATCTAATCCGCACTCACCTATTGAAACCACCTTTTTGCTTTGACCTAGTTTTTTATAATATTCGTAGTCAAAATCCTCTCCTCGACTAGTAAATCCTTTTGTGTCACCGCCAGCGCCTAATTCTTGCGGATCATGATATGACTTCTCTGTGTGAATGGGGTGAAGAGCGATGGATGCATAGACCCCCTCTTTATATTGTTCAGCAAGCTCCACTGCTCTTCGAGATGTGTCTTTTTGCGTACCAACTGTAATTAGCCAAATATCTTCATCAAGAGCTCTTTGAACTACGTCTTCGGATTCGTCGCCATAAGCAACGAAGTGAGCGTGGGTGTGGGCATCTATTAATTTAGGCATCGTCTTTATCTGCCTGCGGTAAACGGGGGAAAAGATTTTGGATCTTTTCTACGCCTATTATTCCGCCGTTTTCTTTTATGATGGCCTCTTGAATCTTCTTTGATGCTTCTGGAACAATTGGTTCTGTAAACCCGGCTATCGTATCTAGGAGATAAACTAGATTGGATATTACTTGCGGGTCTTTTGTCTCCCAGGGCTTCTGTTCGTTGATATAACCATCCCCAAACTTGATTAAAGACCAAATACTGGCTACTACCTCGTGGAGTTTGAATCTTTCTGCGTCCTTAGTTGCCGATTGAACCACCTCCATAATTTTTGCTTGAATTTCTTCACTTAATTTAAGTCCTTTAAAATCTTTTTGTCCTTCGGCAAGCGTTGTAACTCTTGAAGCAAAATTACCAAGACCATTTGCTAAATCAGCATTATATCCTTCCTCAAAACGTTTTATGTTAAAATCCCCGTCCTCATCGGAAGGTATTTGGCTTAAAAGATAATAACGAATTGCGTCTGAACTATATTTCTCAAGAAGCTCGACTGGATCAATAACATTTCCGACACTTTTTGATAACTTTTCTCCTTCTGCAGTTATAAATCCGTGAACAAAGATACTTTTGGGCAGAGGTAGTCCAGCCGACAAAAGCATGGCGGGCCAAATAACTGCATGGAAGCGCAATATGTCTTTACCCACAATATGAATATCTGCTGGCCACCATTTCTTGAACTCTTTTTCATCTCTACCATATCCAATGGCAGTAATATAGTTTGAAAGCGCGTCGCACCAAACATACATTGTTTGGTCTGTATTTCCGGGCACAGGCACCCCCCATTTAAGCTGGTCTTTAGATCTTGAAAAACTAACGTCCTCGAGGCCCCTTCTAACAAAAGAAAGCATCTCGTTACGACGAGTATCTGGTTGAATATCTAGCTTTCTAGATTCGATTAGTTTAAGTATTTGATCTTCGTATTTAGATAATCTAAAAAATAAATTGCTTTCTTCTATGAGTTCTGGCTTAGCTTTATGGTTCAAACAAACACCGTCTACAAGGTCTTTCTCGGTAAGAAAGGTTTCGCATCCTACGCAATAGAGGCCTCTATATTTCTTTTCGTATATATCACCATTCTTCTCCAGTTTTTGCCAAATCTTTTCTACGCCTGGCCAATGTCTTGCTTGATCCGTAGTACGAATAAAGTCGTCCCAGCTTAAATCAAAGGAATCCTTAAGTTCTCTAAACTGTTGAGCTATTTCGTCAACAAATTGTTGGGGCTCTTTTCCAGCTATTTCAGCAGTTCTTGCTATCTTTGTGCCATGTTCATCTGTGCCACTTAGGAAAAACACGTCGTCTCCTTGAATGCGCCTCCAACGAGCAAGAACGTCTGCCTGCACCATCTCAAGCAAATGCCCGATGTGAGGTTTAGCGTTTGTATAAAATATTGAGGTTGTGATATAAAACTCCTTTCTCATAGGGGGTGTCGCCTCGATATATTAGAGAAGCTGTTTCTATACCGCAAGTCGCCCCTTTCGCTTGCTAGTTTTAACACTCATCCACTCCTCTGCCATCTCCTGAATAAAGACAGCTGTGGGTACTGCCAAGAGCACCCCCACCATGCCCGCAATCTGAGCGCCACCCAAGATAGCTACTAAAATCATTACTGGGTGAACACCAATTCTTTTTCTCATGACTAAAGGCACGAAAACGTTATTCTCAAGTTGTTGAATGCCTAAAAACAAAAGAAGTGTATAAAAGCCAAGCGTTAAAGAGCTGGACAAGGCGATACTAACAGCTAGGGCGCCAGCGAATATAGGACCCACTATTGGAATAAGTTCTAAAGCACTTGCTATAACCGCTAAAACTAGAGCATATTTGACGCCCAATAAAGACAACCCAGTGAACGCCAAAAGACCTATTATCAAACTTAAGAATAATTGTGCCTGGAACCACTTGCCTATTCTTTTCTTCGTGCGCTCATACAAAGTAACCACCTTTTCCTCCGTAGAATCAGGAAAGATAGCTACTAAGAACTTTTTCACCCCGTCTCGACTAACGGTGAGGTAAAAAGAAAGAACCAGGGTAGCAATCACAAAAGTCACTCCGCCCACTAATCTGCCCAAAACTTCAATGAAGGATATCTCTCCTGATAAGAGAGATCCGGTGAATCTTTGAATATCTGGATTGGTAAAAATGGCTGACCCATTTGAAAGCTCGACTCCCAAAGAATCGTTGACAAAACCTCCCAAGTTATTGAAAAGGTGGCCGAGTTCTATGATGGCTATCGGAATAACTGTATAGAAAAGAAAAGCTAGTAATACAAAGGACGCTAGATACACCAAGATAGTTCCTAGAATTCTCGGCACCTTATGACGCTCAAGAGAATCTACCGGCCTATCGAGAACCGTGGACACGATTAATGCTAAAAGAAGAATGGCGACTGTTTCGCGCATCATATATAGAGCGATACCGAGCCCCAACATGAACAAAACCCGCCAAAGACTTATCCAAGAAATTTCAATACTGTTTGGTTGGGCCATTACCCTAATTCTAATCTATTTTAAGGATTGACTTCAATTTTTCCTGATTCGCTTTGGGGCCAATTATAGCTAGATTGAGTTTGTTATTTTGGAATATATCTTGAGCTACTGCCCTAATATCTTCTGCTTTGACGTTTTTTATTTTCTTTGCTACTTCATCTGGATTAACCGGCTCTCCCGTTAGAATCTCTTGCTCGCCATAATAGCCGGCTAAGGCGTCTGATGTCTCAAGACCAAGCATTAATCTTCCCACCATATTGTCTTTGGCTTTTTGGAGCTCTTTATCATTGACCAAGTTTTTCTTGAGATCACGAAATTGTCCCAGAATGGCCTCTACCACAACTTCCATTTTTGCGTTGTCAACACCGGCTACGGTCGCTAAAAAGCCGTGATCTGTGAATTTATCCGCCTCGGCTCTAACATAATACGCCGCACCTAACTCGTCTCTTATAATCTGAAAAAGTCGCGAACTCATTCCCCCACCCAAGATGTTGGCTAAAACATTAAGAGCGTGTCGTCTTTTATCTAGGGCGTCATAAGCGCGAACACCTAAAATCAGATGTGTTTGGTCTGTCTCTTTTTTGACAAAAAGTAGTTTGGGTTCTGTCTGCGATTCTTTTATCGGCATTTTGTCTTTCTTTTTATCCTCCGCAATACCTGCAAAAATATCCCTTACCCTCTCTAGGGCTAACTTTTTATCTATAGCACCGGCTATTACCACGGTTGTAGCTGAGGCAACATAGTGCGCTTTTTTATATTTAATGAAGTCGTCTCGATCTAACTTTCTAATAACCTCTTTCTTGCCCCCTATTTCCCAGCCGGCTGGTTGATCTCCGTAGAGTAACTCCATAAAATACTCTGCCACTCTTCTCATCGGCAGGTCTTCGTACATATTGAGCTCTTCGATAATAACTCCCCTCTCTTTGTCTATCTCTTTCGTATCAAATATCTGGTTAAGATAAATATCAGAAACAACATCTAGGGCTTTTTCGAAATGATTCTTGTCTACTTTTGCATAATAACCAGTCCATTCTTGACTGGTAAAAGCATTGTAGGATGCTCCCAAACTATCAAGTTCCGATGATATCTCGATAGCAGCAGGCCTCTTTTTGGTCCCCTTAAAACACATGTGCTCCAAAAAATGAGATATGCCGTTTATTTCCTTGGTTTCATATTTTGAACCAGTTGATACAAGCACTAGCACGGTTACGGCCGGGTTGTCTTTTTGGGGAGCTACAATCACCCTTAGGCCGTTATCTAAAACGGTTTTTTCAAAATCCATCATTGATTTTATATAAGTTTTTTGTTTAGGTATTCCCTAATTTTTTTTATTTCTACTCTATCTTGCTTCATGGTGTCTCTGTCTCGAATGGTAACCTTTTTATCATCTAGAGAATCAAAGTCAACTGTTACGCAGTAAGGCGTACCAATTTCGTCTTGTCGGCGATAACGTTTGCCTATACTTTGGGTTGTGTCGTAATCAACTGAAAAATCTCCAATCAATTCTTTCCTGATGCTTTCCGCCATTTTAGTAAGCTCTGCTTTATCAGAAAGAGGAAGAATCGCGACTTTGTATGGAGCGATAATGGATGGTAGCTTCAAGACAATCCTGGTCTCTTTTTCCCCTTTGGCTGATACAACTTCTTCTTCTGTATAAGCAGATAAAAGCACGGCTAGAATTGTCCTTTCTACTCCCAGGGACGGCTCTATAACATGGGGCACAAATTCTTTACCAGTTTTGGGATCTCTATACTTCAAGCTTTCGCCAGAATGTTTCTGGTGAGCAGAAATATCGTAGTCGGTGCGATAAGCTAGCCCGTAGAGTTCTTTTTGACCGAATGGATATTGAAATTCTATATCCACAGTGCGTTCGCTATAGTGGGCCCTCTCTTTTTTGGGAATTTCTACTTCTTTGACTCGGTTCTTATCAACTCCTATTACATCTAACCATTTTTTGATTTCTTTCAACCAGTGATCGAAGTGTTTTTCCCAATCTTTTTTGGTTTTAGGTGGCTCAATGAAATATTCTATTTCCATCTGCTCAAATTCACGAAGGCGAAAGATGAAGTTACCGGTTGTGATTTCGTTGCGAAAAGCTTTACCAATTTGGGCTATGCCGAAAGGTAGACGTTTTCGACTAACTCTTACAATTTCTGCAAAATCAACGAACATGGCTTGAGCTGTCTCTGGGCGCAGATAAACCGTATTCTCGGGAGTTTCAATCGAGCCCAAATTGGTTCTAAACATGGTGTGGAAAAACTTGGGTTTGGTAAATTCACCTACGTTGTTGCATTCAGGACAGGGGAAACTTACCAATTCCTTTAACAGCTCCTCTGTGTTTGTAGACCTGGGCTTACCCTTTTCTGACAACATGTAGACAAATAAATCGTCGTCACGAAACCTCGTGTGACACTTCTTGCACTCAATTAAAGTATCGTTAAAACTGTCTAAATGACCGGACGCTTCCCAAACACGAGTATTCATAATGATGTTTGCATCTATCCCAACCATATCTGGTCTTTCCAAAACAAACATTTTCCACCACAACTCTTTTATATTGCGCTTAAGCTCAACCCCTATCGGCCCGTAGTCCCAAGAATTTTGAAGTCCGCCATAAATTTCAGAACCAGGAAAAACAAATCCACGGTTGCGAGCAAGGCGAACTACTTTGTCCATCAGCTCTGTGTCTGTTTTTTTGATTGAAGTCATTTTATTGAATTACTTTACCCGTTTCAGCGCCAACAGTGGTGTCGTCAGGCAATTTTGTATCTAGGGGTTTGTCTGTGTCAATTAAATCTACGCCCGCGAAGACATCTTTGGCAGAGGCGGTAATCATTTCCAAGAGGGGTAGATGTTGACCAAGATTTAACAAAGTGGGCGTTGCCTCTATCTTGAAAATTACACTTGGACTATCTGATAAAACTCCGATAGACGCAAGTACCTTGTCAATCTGCCAAACAACTTGTCGTTCAACCTCGTCATAACTAAACTCCGACTCCTCTTCCTTTGTAATCAATTCCTGAAAAGTGACGCCGGGAGATAAACGGCTTTTAACCACAACGTTTTCAAGGTCGTTTCCAACACCAACCACATTCCAGTGAATAGAATATTCTGTTGCCTGATTAACCCTCGGAGGGAAAGGGCCATTATTAAGAATGCCCGATTGTGCATCTCTAAAATATCCCTCGGCATTGACCCCTATCTCACCAGCCACTTTGATTTCGAGCACGTCGGAACTGGCTGTTCTGTCGGACGATATTCCCCCGGTAATAGTTGGTGATTCTATGGAAGATTTTGTTTTTAAAACAAAATTCTTGCCTCCAAGACCTTCTGTTGGAAAATTATCCTTTACGCCGATAGTAAAAGAGAGCACGCCCCCCTCCCCCTTCTTAATATCGCTCAAGCGACTAAATCGACTAGGGGTCCAACTGATGGTTCGGCTTAATGTATCAAAACTAGCGTCTGTATTGAGAGTGTCGAAATTAAACATATCTCCTAAAAGCTGTGATTTGATAACGACTTCTTTTAAATCTGCATTTGTGTTGTTGCGGTAATTGATTTCGTAGGTCAGAAGTTCTCCTGGAAAGGCAAAACCTTTTGGATCTCTAAGAGAAACACTAAATGTTAAGGGCGATGGAGCAAGAAGGGTTTCGAAGTCCTTTTCAAAAAGCACGTATTGCTCTCCATTAAAATCCAGTATTGCTTTTGTCTTTATAATCAATACATCCTGGTCCCCGCTCTCTACTCTTGCTTTGATTAATATTTCATTCTCTTCACCTAGATTCATAGCCCATTTACCTTTTCCCTTTTCACTTGGGTCAGAAGATATGAAGGTAGTATCTTGAGAAGATTCTATAAGTAAAAGAGTTTCAGGTAATTCTTTTTCTTCCTTAAGCAAGTTTTTATATTTAGCAGTTATTTCAAAATCACGCCCAATAAAAACATTGGATGGAAGATTAAGTTCAACTTCGATGTCTCTATCTTTCGGGCTTATTTTTTTATCTTCGCTTTCTGTAAATTCAGCCGATAAAGATCCGGAAGAATAAGTGGCGCTAACTCCAATAAGATGCGCGTCTTTCTCTTTTGATGGAAGAGCTACCACTACGAAGGTCTCTTCGGCAATATTGTTTGGACCCACAAAGTCCAGTTCTCTAAGTACGTTAACTTTATTGGGGTCTTCTAAAAGGACTAATCCTTCGGGTAAATTGAGGGCAATCCTTACGTTGTCTAAGTCGAAGGGGGAATTATTTTGGAAACGCGCCTCTACACTAAACGGAACTCCGTAATATATGTCTTCTTCGGGTATAACTATCTCAATATCAACACCACGACTCGAAGACCTTGAATAAATAAACAACCCGCCGGCTATGATTAAAACAAGGGTTAAGATAATCAATAATTTTTGATTGATATTACCTAAACTTTTTAGTGTCTTTAAATTAAACGATTTTAACCAAGTCATTTTCCTCAATCTTAACATCCTTCAGGCAATTTGCGCATAGGAAAACTAAATCGGACATAATAAAATACTGGGTTTGTGTCCCTATCTTTTTGCATCGATTGCATTTAAGGAGGACGTTTTTCTCAATTGGGGCAAATCCCATAATGCCTAAAATCTCTCTATAAACAATCGGCTCTACCTCCAATCGTTCAACAACCTCTTTAGCTATATACCAAAGATGAGGGTCGGCTTGATTATATGGAGTCATGTTATCTAGAAAGTAAAGAAATTTAGCAATTTCTTTATTAGAGCGTCCACCGTTTTTTGAAAGTGCGTCTAGTAGCTGAAAGGATCCTTTGTCTATCAATCTTATGTCAGCAATCCTTCCCGGCGATAAATGTCCCGAAAGCTTAGAGGTTATTTTCCTAGCGCTCTTTGCGATAGCACTAATTTTACCCAAACTGCGAGTGTAGAGAATGTATAAACTATCTTTATCGTTCTTAACGTCCTTTCTTAAGACAATAGCGGGTGTGTAGTATTCTGCCATGAGTTTATTCTATCACTAATTTAGGGTAGGTTAATTCACGCACCTAATGGCAATAAGGTACTGTTTTAGCGCTTAAATAAGCCGTTTTTAATAGCAAATTGTCATTAGGTGTGGGGATTTGACTTTTGGCGTTGGATATGATAGGATTCTATCGAATCCCCAGAAAGGGGGTTTTTAAATGCCTAGTATATCTGGGCATATGTCTACCGAAAGGCAGACACTAAAAAATGAGTAGATACATAATCTCAGCTACGCTTCTACTTATTCTAGGAACATTAAGTTCAAGTATTGTCATCGATGCTGCTCCCGCACCGGAAACCGTCGAAGGAGTGCTCGCCGATAATGGCGCTGCCCTACTTAATGAGAGTCCGGTTGCCACATCAAAGACCAGCATTGATTCAGACGCTAGACGAGTGGTTGATGCCACTATTACCGCCTACTCCAGCGAGGTCAGACAAACCGACAGCACTCCTTTTGTGACTGCTTCCGGTACAACTGTCCGAGATGGAATTGTGGCGGCTAACTGGCTACCAATCGGAACCAAGATTCGCATTCCTGAAATCTTCGGTGATCGAGTATTCGTTGTGGAAGACCGCATGCATAATCGCCACCAAGACAGAATCGACGTTTGGTTCTCTACTCGCGCAGAAGCAGTCCACTTTGGCCTTAAGAAGGCCAAGGTTGAGATCTTGTAGCTGAGTCCTGATAAGTAATTAGGTAAATTAAAGAAAGCCCGCCGAAAGGCGGGCTTTTGATTTGTCTATTCTTCCTTTTTGGGTTTTCTCTTCTCTTTAGCCAACTTTTCTATCGTACGAGCAGCCGCTTTTAATTGTGCAGTCACAAATATTTTAAAATCGTTTTCTTTAAGGCCCTCTACTCCATCGATAATTCTGTGTATAAGCGGATTGGCTATTACTCCCCCCTCCTTATAATCGTTAATTAAAGCTTTAACTAATCGTTCTAACTCAATCTCGCTCTCTCTTCTTTCTTTTTCCGCACTACCCGGATGTCTTAACCCTTCAATTATAAAATATGCTAATAATCTAATTCTTTCAGCCGGCTGAAGAGATAGGTCTTCTACGCCCTCTTGGTCTGGTCGACTAAGAAGAACTTTCTCTAATTGTTCGTGCATCGGACCGCTCTCGGCACCACTAGCTAACTCAATTAAAGCATCTATGGTTTCTTCTATGCCTTGCTTTTCTATGAGACCGACTGAAAGGGCAAGCATATCTCTTCGTTGTTCTTGTTCACTTGCGCCCTTCATTTGTTCCCTTACTTTGTCTACGCTCTCTGGCTTGGCCTGAGGCAGTGTTTCCTTTTTTTCTTCCTGCTCGGCTTCTTTGCGAGATAGAAATACAGCTAGTTCAGGCATCTCAACTCCATATTCCATCAATCCATCCCTCGCTTCTTGTAGTTCAGGAGACAGCTTTTCGCCATGCCTTAAAAGTATTTCAACCAGTCCTATAAATGTTTCCGCTGCAGCGATTTTTTTCTCTTCTCTATCCTTTTTTTCTTTGCCGGGTGGATCATCATATATACCAAGGGCTGTGCTTGCCCAGTTCTCCCAAGCTGAAGGAGATGGGAGCCCTTGTCCGTCATAGAGCCATTTTGGCGAACCCTCTTTTTGTTTTATCTTTATCCCCTCAACCCCAAAACCCGAAAGGTGTTCACCGACCATTTGGCAGAGTTGTCCATAATGGATAGCTGAAACTTCTTTGAAGAATTCCCTCCAATGCTCTGGGTTCTCTAATTCTATTTTTTCTAAATCTTCTCTTGTGGTCATATTATTCTTCGTTCTCTTTTAGTTGCATCCTTTTTGCAATCATTTTGGCATCTAATAGCTCTGGACCTCCCCTACCTATTTCTTGGATTACATTCACAACCCTTCTTGGAATATCGGCCGTTGTGCCATGACGCCAGCCAATCATAACCTTTCTTTTTAAAGATTTTCCACCTGCCTTAATCTTTTCTATAGCTGGGCCAAGGTGCTTGGAGCCGGCCACACTATCTTCGCTTCCCGCTAATACACGTACATCTATATCTGTTCCAAGTACAAGATCTACCAACCCTTCATTGAATTGTGAATTTGCTAGTTGCATTGAATACCTAGCCATGTGTACTACCCCACTCAAGCCGTGTCTCTCCCAGGCCTCTTTTTTCTTAACATCGTCGTCTGGAATAATATCCTTGATATATTGATATTCTTCCTGCAATTCTCTTGATCGCATTTCGTCTTTAGCAAAATCCTTGCCTAAACGTATCGCTCCCAAAATACTTCTACCCTTTTTTTCTGCTGGTGGTGCTAATAGCACGACTTGATTGATTTCTAAATCTATTTCTCCGTCTTGAGCTGCGAGCGCCTGCTCAACGGCTAAATGAGAACCCATAGATGCTCCAAAAATTATTATATCTTCTCCTGGCTCTATGCTTTCGAGCGCTCTTAAGGCGGGTCTAGCAAATGGGCCAAAAATACTTCTTCTTTCTTTCTTTCTTTGACTCTTTACGAAAGTTCCCAATGGGTCTGTTCCATAACCAGGAGGAATTGGAAACATTATCTTATAGTCTGGATATATCTCTGCCATATAGGCCAAGAATTCTTTAGTGGGTCTGTTTTTAGAATCAGCGGTAAAGTCGCTATTGACCAAAATAGTACCCTTTTCTCCTCTAGGATTAGCTAACAAATACTCTATTCTTCCTTTGGTCTCAGGATCTCTAAATTCGTGTACTTTCTCTAGTTGCTCACGAACCTCTGGAGAAATATCTATGATCTGCTCACCTTGCACACCAAGGGCTTCCATAGAATAGGCAAGTTGTTTTAATTTTTCCTCTGAAGAAAGCTCTTCTTCCGCTCCTCCATCCTCCTCATCAAGAGTGTCTTCGGATTTAGAAAATGGATTGAATCTCATATTTGAATCGTATAATACAAATTAATTTTAGACCATGTCTTGATATTGGTGCCCAGGGCGGGACTCGAACCCGCACGCCACCGAAGCAGCCTAGGCCCTCAACCTAGTGTGTATGCCAATTCCACCACCTGGGCTTTATGACTTGTCCCCAATGTCGTAGGACTGATTTATTCTAAGTATTTTCTGTGCCTTAGTAAACTTCCTTTCTAGTTTGGGGACATCATCAGTGTGATACATTTCACCAAGAAATGCCTAAGCATCTTTCTTAGCGAATCTTAGATGCCACAACCCCCTATCTCTATATTAGACCCCAAGCTTTTGCTTAATCTTTTTAACCGAAAGATTGCGTAAGAAGTACAGCTTAGAGCGCCTTACTCTCTTGGGTTTCTTGAGGATATCTACTTTTTTAATAGTCGGAGTGTAGATTGGATAAATCTTTTCCATCTTTACACTCGCAACTTCGCCACGAACGGTAAATGTGGCGCCCGCCTCCTTGCCATGCTTGCGCGCCAAAACGATACCCTCAAATTGGCCATTTGTGTCGTGAACACGGACCCTAACGCCCGGTTGTATCTTTTCTAGTGTTTCTGCATTAATCATTGCGTAACAACTTTACGCGAGAGACGTCTCTTTTTCAAGAGTTTGTAAAAACTCCTCAAAATCAAGTGGTAAATCGGCTACCAGTTTAGTGCTTTTACTAACATTGAGCGAAAACTCCAATGAATAGGCATGGAGCATCTGTCTATTGGCTAGAGAGGCATTTTCTTTGCCCCCATAGAGCTTGTCTCCTACCACCGGGTGTCCAATGGAGTTAAGGTGAACTCTAATTTGGTGAGTTCGGCCTGTTTTGGGCATAGCTTCAATGTAACTAAAGTTTTCGAACTCTTTTAATACGCGGTAGTCGGTGATTGCTTCTTTAGCGTCCTTGCCCTTGTGGGCGGTGCGCTTAATAGTACCTGATTTGATACTAATAGGGACATCTATTGTCCCCTCTTTTTCTTTTAACTTGCCTCGTATAATTGCTCTATATGTTTTGGTAATCTTTTTATCCCGAAAAAGTCCTTTTAAGTATTCGAAGTATTCTTGGTTGCGAGCGATGAGCATGATACCCGATGTATCTTTATCAAGCCGATGCACTATGCCGGGACGTCGAACGGTCACCTGCTTATCGGCAGGTATGTCTCCGACATCTTGAATTTCTGGAAAGTTTATCCCTAGCCAGTCAACTAGGGTCTCTTCTTCTCTACCAGGGGCAGAATGCACCAAAAGCCCGGCTGGTTTATTAATTACAATTAAATTTTCGTCTTCGTATATGACGTTTATATCCATAAACACAAGTGTGGTTTATTTAAGACCAGGTGGCCCAATAAACAATAACTAGACCCATAATGGAAAGTGTTAAAAGGTGATAGCTCATATTTATTATAAGAAGTCCTATGGGCTTGCCTTCCCATAGAGTAGCGCCGACTAAAATTGGCACCAATAGTCCTATCCAAAGCCAAAAAATTAAACTTACCAAAACGGGCAGGGCATAAGAGCCAGTAAGGGCTATTAAATATGCCAAAACGTAAGCGGTTATTAGTTCTGTGATAAAAGCGATTAAAGAAATCTTAAACATGCCTCGTTTTTTCATTTCCTCGAGCTTATCAGTGCTAAAACCCATTAAACGAGACCACCTCTTTCCAAACAAAGGTCCATACCAAAGCATTCCAAATCCCATACTGATAACCCCTGCTATTAATACTGCTATTAAATCTATTCTTGGCATATTTTTATTATACCTCGTAGAGCGATTATGCTACTACGGAGCAGGTTGCTCATTAATAATCTCTGCCTCATATCCCTCGCCCTGCCTTAAATCATATTTAAGGGTTTGAAAACGAACATAAAAGCTTAAGAGCCCCACTAAAACTAAAATGATTCCACCTATCCAAAATATTCTTTTAAAAAATATGTCTGGGATTTTCATATTTATAAACATTATAAACTAAACTCTTGCTCCAATCCGACTGTTTATATAAGCTATAATCTACAAAGGTGTTTGATGGTGCATAGCAACAAGTGCTGCGCCCATCATTCGACATGAAACATAGATTGGATTTATATTTCATGTCTCGTTCGGGCGCATAGCTCAGCTTGGTTAGAGCGCTATCCTGATAAGATAGAGGTCCCTGGTTCGAATCCAGGTGCGCCCACCCCGAAAACATGGGTGATTAGCTCAGTTGGCTAGAGCGCTTCCTCGACACGGAAGAGGTCACAGGTTCGAGTCCTGTATCACCCACCACCAGGGCCTACCTGTCGGTGGGCGGGGGTGATTAGCTCAGTGGTAGAGCGCTGCCTTCACACGGCAGAGGCCATAGGTTCGATCCCTATATCACCCACTCTATTTTTTATCTCCTTTTTCTTCCTTCTTCTCTCGCGGATCATCCCAGCTAGCATAATCACATTTAGGATATCGGCTACACCCGTAAAATATCTTTCTTCTCTTAGTGAATCGCTTGATAATATCTCCTTCGTGACACTCGGGACAATTAAGTCCAATTTTTTCTGGTGGTTCTTTTAGGGTCTTGGTATTTTTACACTCTGGATATCCCGAACATGCCATAAACTTACCAAATCGCCCAAACTTGATAATCATTTTCTTGCCACAATCATCGCAATCCACATCTGTCTGTTCTTCTGCTATCTCTTCTTTTTTAACTTCTGTATATTTTTTGTCCAGATTTTCTATAAATGGTTCGTAGAATTCTTTAACAACATCCCTCCATTTCTCTATCCCTTCGGCTACCTCATCAAATTCTTCTTCCATTCGGGCAGTAAAATCTATGTCAACGATATTGGGAAAATGTTCGGCGAGAATTTTGTTGACCAACTCTCCTATTTCCTCCGGTTCGAATCGCCTATTTTTGTCCTTAATCACATATCCCCTGTTTTGAATAACGGAGATGATGGGTGCATAGGTTGAAGGTCGACCAATACCATATTCTTCGAGGGTTTTAATTAAAGAGGCCTCGTTAAACCTAGCAGGAGGTTCGGTAAAATGTTGATCGGGTGTAGTTTTCAAAACTTTTAATTGCTCCTGTTTTTCAACATCAGGAAGCTCCACGTCCTCGCCTTTGCCTAACCAAACCCTTAAGAAGCCGTCGAACTTCATAATGTTACCGTTGGCTCTTAGGTTGTATGTTTCTTTTACGCCCTTGGCTCTAACGTCTATAGTTGTTTGCTCAAATTTTGCATCCGGCATTTGAGATGCCATAAAGCGCCTCCAAATTAGATCGTAGAGTTTTTTCTCGTCATCCGTTCCTTTAGTATCCTCTGGAGACAAAGCAGGGTTCGTTGGCCTGATAGCTTCGTGTGCCTCTTGAGCTAATTTTGACCTTGATTTATAGACCCTAGGCGAAGATGAGCTATATTGGGCTCCTAGGTTTTTAGCCAACCAATCTTTGGCAACTGCGATTGCTTCTCTTGAGAGATTAACCGAATCGGTTCTCATATAAGTGATGAGTCCTCTTTCATAAAGTTTTTGAGCTACCATCATCGTCTTTTTAGCAGAGAACCTAAGACGTCTCGATGCATCCTGCTGAAGAGTGCTAGTGATAAATGGTGGTAAGGGCTTACGAGTGGTCGGTTTTTTAACTACAGAAAGAACAGCGCTTTCTGATCTTTGAATATCATTTGCTATTAATTGAGCGTCTCTGGCTTTTTTAATATCTAGTTTGTCTAATTTCCTAGAACCAATTTTATTGAGCTCTGCCTCAAAGCTTCCTTTGCTCGCTTCGAGCTTTGCCTTGATTGTCCAATATTCTTGTGGCTTGAATTTTCTTATCTCTTCCTCGCGATCGACTATCAGCTTTAACGCTACCGACTGGACCCTACCGGCAGATAACCCACCCCTAATCTTTTTCCAAAGAAAAGGAGAAAGTTTATACCCCACTAATCGGTCTATAATCCTTCTCGCTTGCTGGGCATCCACCAAATTTGTATTGATTTTTCTTGGTTTAGCTAGGGCCCCCTCTATAGCCGACTTGGTAATCTCGTGAAAAACAATACGCTTAATATTTTCTTGGTCTTCTAGTCCCAATGCATACACCAAATGCCAAGCGATAGCTTCCCCTTCCCTGTCTTCATCAGTAGCAAGAATAACCTCTTCGGCGTCAGTGGCAGTTTTCTTAAGTTGATTAACCCTTTTCCTAGATTTGGTTGGGATAACATAGCCGGGTTCGAAGTTTTTCTCTTCATCAACCCCCAGTTTGCCCTTGGGTAAATCCCTAACATGACCGTAAGAAGATTCCAATTGATACCCTTTACCCAAAAACTTACCAATGGTTTTGGCTTTAGTGGGCGATTCAACTATAACGAGCTTCATATCTATTTAAGTTTATAACCTGTTCCTTCTTCCAGAACCAGTTCTTTAATAATCAACGATGCAAGACAAACGTTGACTGTACGGGGCTCAAGTTTAGTTAACTCTATTATCTTGTCAACTTTAAGGGACGCCCCTTCTCTGTGAATCGTCTCAAACACAATTGTTTCTTCAGGGTTTAGTTCGTAGAGGGTTTGGGGTTCTGTACCCTCTTTTGAGCCAACATCAAGCCAATTCATATCTTGAGCTAGTTCGACTGGAGATGTTGTAAGAATCGCCCCATCTCGAATTAGGGCATGTGATCCTGCAAAATTAAAATTTTTGTGTGGACCAGGAACTACAAAAACCTCTCTTCCCTGTTCAGCCGCAAATCTAGCAGTGGCTAAAGATCCTGACCTTGCCGGTGCTTCCACAACTAATGTAGCGCTTGATAAACCGCTGATAATACGATTTCTTCTTAAAAAGTTTCCTTTATACGAGGGTTCCCCGGGCGGATACTCTGATAAAATGGCCCCTTTTGATTTAATAATTTCTTGGGCGAGATTTTGATTTTGAGCAGGATAAATTTTATCTATACCAGTCCCCAAAACAGCCACAGTATTGCCACCTGCCCTCAAAGCACCTTTGTGGGAGACCGCATCAATCCCAGCCGCTAATCCGCTAATAATGGTAACCTCTAAACGCGCTAAACTAAAAGCAAACTCTTCGGCGGTATGCATGCCTTCTCTCGAAGCTTTGCGAGTGCCGACTATGGATAGACATTTATTTCTTAAAGATGCGAGTTCCCCTCTAATAAAAAGTGTTTCGGGTGGATCTTGTATCTCTCTAAGTATGGTCGGATATTCAGGTTCTTCTATTTTGATAGACCGGTGTAGCATGCAGATGACATCTAATATATCATATTAAAAAGTGACGGAGTTTAATTTTTCTAAATATCTAACCCCAAAAACAATTATCAACCTTTCAATAATAGTAGGTTTTTTTGTCTTTATTGTGCCTTTGCTTGTATCTCTAGGAGGGGAAGTTGAAGATCGGGCCGAATCTCTACGACAGGAACGAGGTCGCATAGCATCACGTTCGGAGTCCATATCTAGATTGGCTGATTTAAGAAAAACGGCTGATGAGGCGAAAAGCGCCTATGTAGTTCTTCAAAATATCTTACCTCAACGGGAAGAACTTTTTTCTTTCTCTGATTATTTAGAAAGCATCAGCAAAAGTAATGGAGTTAATACTCAATTCTCTTTTACCGGCGAAGAAACCTCCTCTGGGCCAGATGCTCCTGGACAAAGTGCTTTTAGGGTTGTTAATAATGGTTCTTTTCAAAACATTTTGAGTTTCATTAAAGATATCGAAAATAGTAATAAGTTTTTGGTTAAACTTAGTGGTGTTGATTTAACGGGATCGGGTAAAGAATATAGAGCCACTATTAGCAGTTTGGTATTCTTCTATGACTAAAGCTAATTTAAAACTGAAATTGAGTATGGATAGATGGTTTGTAGTTATTTCTGGTTTATTAATTGTTTTAATAATAGGAATCTCTATCTTTTCTATCGTATTTTTAAGCAACCATATGTTCATGGGCTTTTCTCCCCTAGAAGAGGGAGAGGGGGGAATAAAATTTAACATTGAAGAATTTAAGAGCTTGAATTTACCCAACTAAAAGGGAGGACCCCAAACATCTTGTGATATGGGACGGTTTGATTGATACTGTCTAAATAATGGCATCCCGAAGAAAGAAGGAACAAAAAGAAAGCGTTTCTCTAAAAAACAGGAAAGGTGTGGTTGGTGAAGCTTATGTTTTTGCAGAGAAAGCTCATAGGGGGCAAATGCGAAAAAGTGGTGAACCATTTTTTAACCATGCCCTCGCAACGGGCAAAACCCTGAATGATTGGGGTTTGGACGATAATACAATTGCAGCTGGTCTTTTGCATGACGTAGTTGAAGATACGCCCGTCACAGAGGAAGAATTACGTAAAGAATTCGGTGAAGACATATCTTTTCTTGTTGGGGGCGTTACCAAGATTGGAGGAGTTAAATATCGCGGACACGAAAAACAAGTTGAAAACTTACGCAAAATGGTTTTGGCGATGGCTGAAGACCTAAGAGTCATCATGATTAAACTCGCCGACAGAAGGCACAATATGCAGACCCTAGACGCCCTACCGGCGAATAAACGCAGACGTATTGCTCTTGAAACTATGGAAGTTTATGGACCTCTCGCGTATAGGTTGGGTATGCAGAAAGTTAGCGGAGAACTTGAGGACTTAGCTTTTCCTTATGTTTATCCAAGTGAATATAGATGGTTGATTAGAAACTTACAGGAAAAATATGAAGACAGAGAAAAATATCTTAAGAAAATTGAGCCAACCGTCAGGAAGGCGCTTGATGGTGCGAGAGTTAATATGATTTCTATTAATTTCAGAGCAAAACGTTACAGTAGTTTGTATAAAAAACTCCTTCGATATGAAATGAATATCGAACGCATCTATGACCTAGTCGCCTTTAGGGTGGTTGTTAAAAATGTTGAAGATTGCTATGCAGCCCTAGGAGCTATTCATAATATTTGGACTCCTCTTCCTGGGAGAATCAAAGATTATATTGCTATGCCTAAACCAAACGGCTATAGAAGCTTACATACAACGGTTATTGCGCCTGATAACAAGATTGTTGAGTTCCAGATTAGAACAGAGGAGATGCATAGGGAAGCTGAAAATGGAATTGCTGCTCATTGGGCGTATGAAGCCATAAAAGGAACAAGGCAATATTCAAAGAGAAGAGTAATTCAGGCGAGCGAACAAGAGATGAAATGGGTTGAGCAGTTAAGAAACTGGCAAAAAGATTTTACCAACTCGCAAGAATTTATAGATTCTCTAAAAATCGATTTCCTTAGAGATAGGATGTTTGTCATTACCCCGCGTGGAGACGTCCTCGATTTGCCTCAAGGGGCAACTCCGGTTGATTTTGCCTACAGTATTCACTCCGAAGTCGGCAATCAATGTGTTGGAGCAAAAGTTAATGACAACATTGTGCCCCTTGATCATAAGTTAAATTCGGGTGATGTGGTTGAAATATTTACACAAAAGGGTAAAAAACCGTCTTTGGATTGGCTTGAGTTCGTGATGACATCAACTGCTAAGGGTCATATTCGAAATGCCCTTAAGGGTACTAGGCATATTCTTAAGATAGAACGAGTAAAGCGTATTCAACTAAAAATACAAGCAGAAGAAAAGGTAGGAATTTTGAGAGACGTTACAAATATCATCTCGCGTTCTCACATCAATATCTTTAAGGTCAATTCTGAACCACGTAAAGGATATCACTTAATAAGAATCGTCTGCGATACAGATAATAAAGATAAGGTTTTGAAAATAATTCTAAAAATTAAATCTCTGAAAGGTGTGAAGTCGGTTGACTATCGTTTTGTTTAAAAAGTTTGGCGGTTAAATCATCGAGCTCCTCTTGAGAATAAAAATTGATGATGATTTTACCGCTTTGCCCATCTTTCCTCATGTCTACTCTAGTACCTAATAGCTCCTCTAGCTTTTCTTTGAGAGCTACCGACTCTGGATCTAACATTTTTTTAATTCCGGGTTTGTTTTCGTATGCTTGACCCTTAATTCTTTTAATGCGGGCCGTTAGGTCTCGAACACTCATTCCACGATTGGCAACTTCTCTAAATAGTGCATCTTGAATACGCTGATCTTCTACAGATAACAACAATCTCCCCTGACTCTCGCCAACCTTGCCTTCGGATATGGCTTTTTGAATCTCTGAAGGCAGGTTCAATAATCGCATGGTATTTGATACTACTTCTCTACTTTTACCAAGGCGAGTTGCTATTTCTCTTTGAGTCATACCAAATTCATCCTGAAGACGAGCCATGGCTCTGCCTGTTTCAATTGGATTTAAGTCCTCTCTTTGAATGTTTTCTATAACGGCTAATTCTAGCTTTTCAACATCCGTTTTCGTATGCCTTACGATTGCTGGTACTGTTGGAAGACCGAGCATTTTGGCAGCCATCAATCTGCGCTCTCCGGCAATCAATTCATACTCAACTGTACTGCCTGTTTCAATTTCTCTCTCTTTTTTTGTGACAACGAGGGGCTGTAAGATGCCGAACTCTCTTATGGACTCTGCAAGTTCTTTAAGTGCGTCTTGGTCAAAATTACGACGTGGTTGATTTGGATTCGGAAAAACCTTATCAACTTCAATATGAAAAATGTGATCCGATGTTTTTTCGGTTGGTCTTGAGGGTTGTTTGGTTTCAATTATGTCTCTTTCGGGCAAGGTCGTGAGAGCATCCCTAACCAAAGGAGTAAGCCCTAGGCCTTCGTTCGTAATATCAGGTAATGGAAACTCTATCTCATCATCAGCGCCAACTCGGCTCGAGATAGGGTCGTTCTTTTTTGATGGTATCAATGATTTAAGTCCGTCTCCTAACATGGTTCACATCATACATTAAAGTTGCCGAAATTGGTTGGGGGCAGAGATTCCAACTCCAACTGTATAATCTCTTCTGCTAATCTTTTATAAGCAAGGGCACCCGGAGAACTCGGATTATAGATTAGTATTGGTTGACTAAAGCTAGGTGCCTCTGCTAAGTGGATAGACCTCGGAATTTCTACATCAAAAACGGGATAAGGAAAATTCCTTCTTAGGTTTTTAGCAACCTGTCTAGGCAAGCGCTCGCGCTTATCATAAAGAGTTATAAGGGCGCCCGTAATCCTGATTGGATGCTTGAGATTTTCTTTTATCAAATTAACTGTTCTTAGAAGTTGTCCCAATCCTTCCATACCGTAATACTCTGCCTGAACCGGAATTAATATCTCATCAGCAGCCACCATTCCATTCACGGTTAACAAACTCAATGATGGAGGTAAATCTATCAAAACATAATCGTAGTTGTGCCTTATATTATTAATAAATTTACGCAAAAAATACTCGCGTTCGGGTAAACCAACTAATTCTATTAATGCGCCGGACAAATCGTTGGAAGAAGGAATAATTTGATAGTTGAGAATTTGAGTTGGCCTTATCAACTCTTCATGATAAGCATTTCCCAAAATGCCGTGATAAACATTTTTGCCTTCATAGTTTGAAAGCAAAGCTGATGTGGCATTAGCTTGAGGATCGAAATCTATCAGGAGTACTTTTTTTCCGAGTGCTGCTAAATAAGCCCCTAGATTAACCGAGGTAGTTGTTTTGCCAACTCCCCCCTTTTGATTACACACAGCTATTACTCTTGCCATCAGATATAGATTTCGTGTTTCTTATAATGTATTTTATATTCAGCGACCAATAATTGAAATGCTTGCCGAATCCCAGGTTTTGCCCGGGTGGCGCCTGACTACCGTCAGGTAGTGAATTGGTAGACCTGCCTGCCGGCAGGCAGGCGCGCAGGATTCTCAAAGAATGTATTTTGTATATTCAATCAAAAGTTTTTCTCAAAGAAATTATATTTATGTTGGGTTAACAAATAATTTAGAAAGACGTCTTAAACAACATAATGCTGGGAGGGGTCGAAGCACCAAACCGTACAGACCTTTTGAATTACTCTGCGCTGAACAATTCGCCACCAGGGCAGAAGCTCGTAAGAGAGAAAAATATTTAAAATCGGGTGCTGGAAAAGAATATCTAAAGTCGCTATCATAATCCCAGGTTTTGCCCGGGTGGCGGAATTGGTAGACCTGCCTGCCGGCAGGCAGGCGCGCAGGTTTATCTTGATACGGGCGAGTGGCGGAACTGGTATACGCGCACGACTCAAAATCGTGTCCCGAAAAGGATGCGGGTTCGACTCCCGCCTCGCCCACATAAAATCATGTTAAATAAAACAATAGTTGATTACGTTAAAACATCTCGCGAAGCGGGTGTGCGAGAGTTTTTTATAAGACAAGCGCTTTTAGAGGCGGGCTGGGATAGGATTCAAATAGACGAAGCCCTAGATTCAGAAGAGGCATGGCCATTAAAAGCTAGAGTGGATTTTACTGAAAAGACAAAGCAGATAATCTCTGGTGGTAAAAAAAGTGGGAGAAATTCTTTTCGTCAATCTAATTTATTCGTGAAATTAGCGATTGGTGTTGGTGTAATCATTCTGATTGGTGCTGGTCTTTGGGGAATTCTTAGATATTACAATCCTTCTTATCAAATAGTTATACCGGTCAATAATTCTGGAGAAATTTCGTCTTTTCAGTTTGGAAGTTGGTCGGCACTCGAAGACGCAAGTTTCTTTAAAAAAGTTAAGGCGGACCTTTTAGATAAAAAGTCGAGTTTTATTGAAAGTGATTTATCTAATATGAAACTTAGGGTTTATAAGGATGGTGAAGAAAAATTAGAGGTGGACATTATATCAAAAGGTCATGAAGGGTCATGGTGGGAAACTCCAGCAGGACTTTATCAAGTGCAAAGCAGAGAAGCGGATCATTTCTCTTCGTTTGGTAGAGTTCATATGCCGTGGAGTATGGCTTTCCAGGGTAATTTTTTCATACATGGTTGGCCGTATTACCCTGATGGCAAGCCGGTTCCTTTGGGGTATTCGGGTGGATGTATCCGTCTTTCAACTTCGGATGCAAAACAAGTTTATGATTTAGCTGAAGTGGGCATGCCTGTTTTAATCTTTGAGGACGATTTTGATAATGATGGTTTTGAATATAATTTTGTCGGTGGACATCTGGATGCAAAAAGTTTCTTGGCAGCTGATTTGAAAAACAGCTATGTTTTTGCCGAAGGCAATTCAACCGAAAAGCTTCCGGTGGCATCTTTAACTAAATTGATGACTGCTCTCATAGCAACAGAATATATCAACATAGAAAGAGAGGTTGTCGTAGATGCCAATTCTTTAGTTGATACAAGCATCCCACGATTAAAGGCGGGTCAGAGGTTAACGGTTCTGGACCTTTTATATCCCCTGCTTATGGAGTCCTCAAATGAAGCGGGCGCTGTTATAGGTAAAATCTTGGGAGAGCAAAGGTTCGTCAATTTGATGAATGAAAAGGCGAAAGCGATTGGGATGAATAATAGTTATTTTGCAGACACCACGGGCGCCAGTCACGATAACGTATCTACTGCCCAAGATTTATTTCAATTAGCTAAATATCTTTACAATAACCGAAGTTTTATATTGGCTATTAGCAAAGGAAGTGTTGGTAAATCTGCCTACAACCCACCGCCATGGAATGATCTTAAAAACTTGAACGTCTTCGCCGAAGACGAAGATTTTGTCGGCGGAAAAGTAGGCGAAAATAGTGCCGCTGGCCAAACTATTCTTTCAATTTTTGAAATAGAAAAAACCGGTTCTCAAAGACCGGTAGTGATAATCGCGCTAAACACACGAGACAGAGCAAAAAGCGCCTCTGATTTGTTGAGCTACATAAGAAATTAGATTAGATTTCTTCTCTTAAAAATAAATAGGGTTAGATAAAAAATGATGGTCCCTATCAATATCCCAACAAGGATGTCTGCTGGCCAATGAATGCCAGCTATTACTCTTGATACGCCGATTAGCAAAACTGAAATTAAACTAAACCAGCCCAATTTACGGCTTAAAAGAAAAGCTGTTAAGGCAATCGGGATCAAGAACGCCATATGGCCAGAAGGGAGCGAGTTCTCTGCTAGGTGATTAAATAACGGTTCTATTTCAAGAGCTATAAATGGCCTGGGGCTGGTGATGATGGTTTCTAGCGCGTTGGCTATCACGCCTCGCGAAAAAATAACAGCTATAACACCCAATGAGAGGTATTGAAAACGATTCTTCCAAAGCGGTCTATCGTTTTTCCAATTTTTTTTATTAAAAAGCTTGATTAAGACGAGAACTATAATTAGCCACGGTAGATATTTAGCAAAAAAAATAAAAAAGCCATCTAAAATGGCCGAGCGATGCGCCAAGGAGAATAAGTAATTAAATACTTGTTCGTTGAACGTCTGCATCTTTATTTCCTAACGTAGGGTAGCAAACTCATGTAACGAGCTCTTTTAATGGCTCTGGCTAAACGTCTTTGGTGTTTGGCGCAAGTGCCTGTATGAATTGGATCTATTATCTTGAGTTGCCCCGAGATAAATCTTCGCAGTAGATCCTTTGATTTATAATCAATGTCTCCCACATTTTGGGAACAGAAAAAACACTGTTTTTTTCTTTTGTTCATATATTAAAAGGGTAGGTCTTCTGCTTTAATCTCTTCACTTCCATCTTCCTGATCAACATCTATCGTGGGAACTTCTTCTCTAGCACTCTCTTGTGCATCACCACCACTTTGATAGCTTTTGGTATTAGTTTGATCAAAACTGCTATTGTCTTGCCCGCCTGACCTGGGACCAAGCTGGATATTCTCTGCTACTATTTCTGTAGTCCTTCTGTTTTGACCGTCCTTACCCTCCCAAGTACGAGTTTGAAGTCTTCCTTCTACCATTAAAATGCTTCCTTTTTTTGAAAATTGATTAATAATCTCTGCCTGCCTGCCCCAAGCAACTATATTATGAAATTCTGTATTTTCTTTTTTTTCGCCATTTTTGTCTCTCCAGAACCTATTGGTGGCGAGAGAGAAAGATGCCACGCTGTCACCCGATGAAGTTGTGCGAAGTTCGGGATCTGCGGTTAATCTTCCTGCTATAATAACTTTGTTTAAATTCATAATTTCTTTACCTGCTTTATAAACCGAGGTTGTTTTAAATGCAAATTAGGCATCTTCCAGTAGTGATTCGCTGATTTCTTCCAGTTTTGCTTCTAGGTCTTCGTTAGAAAGGGGCTTTTCTGACTTTTCTGCCCGATTTATATTATCTTCTTCAACTGTTTTTTGTTCTTTAGGAACACTTTGATCTTCCTCCCTTATAGGTGGGGTTACTATGAGGTGTCGCAATATTCCTTTTTCAAACTTAAGGGCTTCTTTTAGCTGCTCTATTAAGTCAGCTGATGATTTGAAGTATATATATCCAAAATGAGCCGTTGTGTGTTTTTTAATTGGATAAGCTAGGGTTATGGATTCTATTTGGCCTTCGTTCAAAATTTCTATGCCCAAAGCGTTAAGATGTTTCACCACGGCTCCGGCGCCTTCTTCGCCGTATGCAAGAAATGATATCTCGTAATCTTTTTTTTCTTTTGTTTCCATGTTATTGGTCAATTCATCATAGGTATCCCAACCTATTTTTCAAGTGTTTACTTAGTTTCTTTCTCTTCTTCAAGTAAATCTTCTTCGTCTTCGGCGCCAACATCTTTTCTGATAGCTGTACCTACAGGTACAAGACGACCAATTATCACGTTTTCTTTAAGCCCAATCAGGTTATCTACACGTCCTTCACTGGCGGCTTTAATCAAAACACGCGCTGTTTCCTGGAAAGAAGCGGGTGCAAGGAACCCATCGGCCGAGAGAGACGATCTAGTAATTCCCAGCAGAAGCTCTTCTCCTTTGGCCGTCTCCTTCTCGCTTCCTCTTAATTCATGATTAGCTTCTTTAAAACGTGATTTATCTACTATTTCGCCCGTAACAAATTCTGTATCTCCACTTTTTGCTACCCTTACACGAGAGAACATCTGTTTAATAATGACGTCCATGTGTTTATCGTGAACGGTGGCTCCTTCGGATGAATAAATCTTTTGTACTTCTTTTAGGATGTACTTGTACGCTTCTTCTTTACTACCATATTTAAGGAGGTCTTTCGGGTCTAGGTTTCCTTCGGAGAGCGGATCGCCCGGTTTAACTTGTTGTCCGTCTTCAACCAAAACAGCCCTTGAACCAACAACGGGATATTCTATTATTCTACCCTTCTTACCGCTGGCAAGCTTCTTCCTGACATGAACAACGGTAAGGGTGTTGGTTTTCTCTATCTTTTCAACGTATCCATCAATCTTAGAAACAATAGCTTTCCACTTAGGACTTCTGGCCTCAAAGAGTTCGTCTACTCTGGGCAAACCGGTTGTAATGTCCTCACCAGCTACACCACCGGCATGGAAAGTTCGAAGCGTCAACTGAGTGCCAAGTTCTCCGATAGATTGGGCAGCCACAATACCAACTGCCTCTCCTATTTTAATCATTTCACCGCCCCCAAGATCAAGGCCGTAACACTTTGAACAAATTCCATATAAAGTATTGCATGTCATTGGGCTTCTAACCTCTAATTCTTGGATTTCTGACTGCTGAATTTCGTCTGCTTGCTCTCTATTTACAACCTCGCCCGCCTTAACTATTGTCTTGCGTCCATCTTTAATATCAGTGAGAGCAACTCTTGAAAAAGCTCTGTAGCCAAAATTCTCGTTTTCATTTCTTTTAATTACCAATCCTTTGGTCGTCTTGCAATCATCCTCTCTAACCACCACATCTTGAGCGACGTCGATTAAACGACGGGTGAGATATCCAGCTTCGGCTGTTTTCAAGGCAGTATCAGCCAGACCTTTTCTAGATCCATGAGTGGATATGAAATATTCCAGTGAGTTGTGCCCTTCTTTTAAGGACGATCTAATAGGAAGCTCTATATCTTCGCCTTTTGGATTTCTAACCACACCCTTAATACCGGCCATCTGGTTAATTGGGTTCCAAGTTCCACGAGCTCCTGAATCAACTATTATTCTTACAGATCCGTCTTCGGGGAGAGATTCCGGTACTAGTTCTCTAATCTTTACAAAAACATCTGTCCATATATCAACCACTCGCATTCTACGTTCGTCTTGACTCAAAAGGCCTTCTCTATAGTGCCTATTAACTTCGGCTATTTTTTTCTCCGCTTCAGCAAGAATTTCCGGTTTTCTTTCGGGAACCACAAGGTCTCCCATCCCCCAAGTAATACCGGAACGAGTAGCGAAGTCAAAGCCAACTTCTTTAATCTTATCTAATACTTTAGCCGTTTCTAATGAGCCGTATTTTTCTATCAGATCTCCCACCAACTTACCTAAAGATTTTTTAGTAAGTGTTTGATTTATAAAACCAAAATCATCAGGAATAGATTCATTGAAAAGAACCCGACCGCAAGTTGTCTCAATAAGTTCATTACCCTTCTTTAGTTTAATTTTAGCGTTTATTGCTAATTCATCGTTATCGTATGCGAGCTTAAGTTCGTTGGCACTAGAAAATGCCTTACCTTCACCCTTGGCTTTAGTTACGGGTTTAGTCAAATAATAACAACCAAGAACAATATCTTGGCTTGGAACAGCAATAGCATCACCCGAGGCCGGCTTTAGAAGATTCAAGCTGGAAAGCATTAAGATTGACGACTCCACTTGAGCTTCGTCGGATAGGGGTAAATGTACGGCCATTTGGTCTCCGTCGAAGTCGGCGTTAAAAGCAGCACACACCATGGGAGGAATGCGAATAGAAAGATCTTCTATAAGGACTGGCTTAAAGGCCTGGATGCTTAATCTATGAAGAGTCGGAGCGCGATTTAAAAGCACTTTTCTGTTAGCAATTACCTCTTCCAAAATCTCCCAAACCTCTGGTGGCGCTTGTTCAATCAAACGATTAGACATCTTGATGTTATGAGCAAGCCCCCTTTCCATAATCTTGTTTATCACAAACGGACGGAAAAGCTCTAGAGCCATTCTTTTGGGAATACCACACTCATCTAGTGCTAAATGCGGACCAACCACAATTACGCTTCGGCCAGAATAATCCACTCTCTTGCCAAGCAGGTTTTGCCTAAACCTACCCTGCTTACCTTTTAACATGTCGGAGAGCGAGCGAAGGGGTCTCTTGGAACCAGATATCTGTCTGGTAGCCGTGCGAGTATTATCAATCAATGCATCAACCGCCTCTTGAAGCATCCTTTTTTCGTTGACCATAATGACGTCCGGCGCATTAAGGTCCATTAATTTTTTAAGTCGGTTGTTTCGATTAATAACCCTTCTATAAAGGTCGTTGAGGTCGGAGGTTGCGTACCTTCCGCCATCAAGGGCAACCATGGGGCGCAAGTCGGGAGGAATAACGGGTAGCTCTGTCATCACCATCCATTCCGGATGGATATTGTGATTGTTCATAGAGCGAACCAACTTCAGCCTTCTTAAAAGTTTCTTAGTGCGAGTAGCGTCTTTCGTTTCTTTTAGTTCCTTTTCTATTTTCTTAGCTTCTTTAACTAAATCAATGTTCTCTAGAACCTTTCTAATACCTTCTCCGCCAGAGTTAACCGTAAATACATTACCAAAACGTCTGCCAAAATTTATAAACTCACGCTCTCCCAAAACTCGTCCCGGTCTTAAAGAGTTGAGAAAATCTCTGGCTTCATTGGCGGCAGATTTAAGCTCTGTCCTTTTTACATCACCACTCTCTGCTTTGTTGATAAATTCTTTATCGATCTCTCCAAGGGCAGTTTTTCTCTTGTCTTCATCAACGCTGGTAACCATATGGGCTGCGTAATAAACGACTTTTTCTATTTTTTGAAGAGATTCATCTATAAGTAGGCCTATCCTAGAAGGCGTGCTTCTCAAAAACCAAGTATGAACAACCGGTGCTGCTAAGGAGATGTGCCCCATACGTTCACGACGCACAATAGAACGGGTGACCTCGACGCCACATTTATCACAAACCACACCTTTGAATCTAACTTTTCTATATTTTCCACAATAACACTCCCAATCTTTAGTGGGTCCGAATATTCTCTCAGAAAATAGACCGTCTTTTTCGGGGCGTTGAGTCCTGTAATTAATTGTCTCGGGCTTAATTACTTCTCCATAACTCCAACTCAAAACATCTTCTGGAGAAGCAATCTTAAGCTTGAGAGAAGTAAATTCCTGTCTAATCTTTGTTGGTTTCTTTTCCATCTTTATTCTCTTTTCCTTACTTTCTCGACTGAAAGACCGAGCGCCTTAAGCTCATTAATCATGACATTAAAGGCGGCTGGGATGTTTGGCTTCTTAATCTTTTCTCCTCGAATAATGGATTCATAAACCGAAGATCTGCCAACTACGTCGTCTGATTTTACAGTGGACATTTCTTGGAGGGTATGAGCTGCTCCATGCCCTTCAAGCGCCCAAACTTCCATCTCTCCAAATCTTTGTCCGCCAAGTTGAGCTTTACCACCTAAGGGTTGTTGGGTAATCAAAGAATATGGGCCGATGGACCTCATGTGAAGCTTGTCGGTAACAAGATGATTGAGTTTCAAGAGATACATAACACCCACCGTTACTTTCCGATCAAAGGGCTTTCCTGTACGTCCATCAAATAGCGCCACTTGACCGTCTTCCGGTAGGCCCGCCGCTTTAAGCTCTTCTTTTATATGAGGTTCTTTAGCTCCGGCGAAAATAGGCGTTATGGCTCTGTAGCCCTGCTTTTTAGCAGCCCATCCAAGATGGGTTTCGAATATCTGTCCAATATTCATACGGGAAGCAACGCCCAAGGGATTTAAGATAACGTCTACCGGTGTCCCGTCTTCAAGGTATGGCATGTCTTCGGTTGGTCGAATCTGAGAAACGACACCTTTGTTTCCATGCCTGCCAGCCATTTTATCTCCGGCTTGAATATTTTTGATGGTCGCCACTTGGACATGAATCCTAGATATAACACCCGGGTCCAGCTTGTCTCCTTTGTCTCTAGAAAATATCTTTACGCCCACAACTCTTCCCTTCTTTCCGTGAGGCAGAGCTAGCGATGAATCTTTGACGTCCCTAGCTTTCTCACCAAAGATCGCCCGTAAAAGACGCTCTTCTGGAGTCAGCTCGCTCTCACCCTTGGGAGATATTTTTCCAACCAAGATATCTCCGCCCTCGATTGGTGCGCCAACTCGAATAATTCCCTCTTCGTCAAGATTGGCAAGCATCGGCTCAGGAGCGTTTGGAATATCACAAGTTGTAAGCTCTGGGCCCAGCTTGGTGTCTCTAACGTCTGTATAAAAGTCCTCTATATGGATGGAGCTAAAGAGACCCTCTCTTTGAACTCTTTCTGATAAAATGATGGCGTCTTCAAAGTTTGCTCCCTCCCAAGATAAGAAAGCAACTGTAAGGTTTTGACCAAGAGCCAATGTTCCATTCTGAGTTGATTGTCCATCAGCCAGAAGCTCTCCCTTTTTAACCTTTTGACCCTTATTAACCAAAGGCCTGTGGGAAACAGACATATATTGGTTACTCATTTTGAAATTAGAGAGCGGGTAATTCTTTTTTCTGCCGTTATCCTGCTTAATGACTATTTTCTCTGCATCCACGTCAACTACCTCTCCTGAATTTTCAGCTATAACTAAATAGCCCGAATCCTTGGCTACCCTGTCTTCCATACCTGTGCCTACATAAGGAGCGTCGGGTACGATTGAGGGCACGGCTTGTCTTTGCATGTTTGACGCCATCAACGCCCTGTTAGCATCATCGTGCTCAAGAAATGGAATGAGAGAGCTGGCAACGCTGACCAGCTGATGAGGAGCAACCTCTACAAAATCAAGGTCTTTAGAAGAACAGGTGCCGGGCTCCCCTTCAATTCTGGCCTCAACTCGTACGTCTGTTACATTCCCCTTATCATCAATGGCCGTATTGGCAGATCCAATTTTAAATTTAAGTTCCTCGCCGGCGTCTAACCACTCAATCTTGCCTGTTAGTTTGCCTCCATCAACCCTGGCATATGGTGTTATTAAAAATCCGTATTCGTTAAGACCCGCAAAGTTGGCCAAGCGATTAACTAAACCGATATTTTGTCCTTCTGAAGTATGGATGGGACAGATTCTTCCGTAATATGAACTGTGTACATCTCTTACTTCTATACCAGCCCTCTCTCTCGTTAATCCACCTGGACCCAAAGAAGTAATGATACGTTTGTGTTCAACGGCGGCTAATGGATTAACTTGGTCCATGAATTGCGACATCTGCGATGAAGCAAAAAACTCTTTAACCACGGCTACTAATGGACGTGGATTGACCAGGCCCGTAGGTGTAGCTTCGGTTATTTCCGTAGTAGACATTCTATCTTGAGCAATCCTTCTAATCCTTGCAAAACCGACTCTAATCCTGTCTTTGAGGAATTCGCCCATTGGACGGACTCGTCTGTTTTGGAGGTCGTCTATATCATCCGCTATGGCTCCGGGTGTTCTATTGAGCCGAAAAATTTCTTTGATTATGGCTTCGATATCTCCTTTTGTCAGAAGATTACCCTTAAAATCAACCTCTAATCTTTTATTTACCTTAAACCTGCCAACGGCCGACAAATCATATCTTTCTTCCTGGAAGAGCATTGAGTCAACCAACTTCTTAGCATCGTCCGGTGTGGCCAAATCTCCAGGTCTAATACGTTGATATATCTCAACATATGACTCTTCTAAAGTTTCGGCTGAATCTTTTTTAAGAGTTGGCTCTATTTCTTCACCAAAAACTTTCCTAATTTCATCCTGTTCAAACCCAAAAATACGCAAAAGACTGGTGGCAGGAACTTTTCTGTGTCTATCTATCTTTACTCCTATTGATTTATCTGGATCTGTCTCAATTTCGAGCCAAGTTCCACGGTTTGGAATAACCTTAGCGCCGAATAATCGTCTACCTCGATAGATGTTGTCTTTAAAATAAACGCCGGGAGATCTAATTAGCTGGGATATAACGACCCTTTCGTGTCCGCTGATTACGAAAGTCCCCCTGTCTGTCATAACCGGAATATCGCCTAAATATATCTCTTGCTCTTTTCTTTTACCGGTTACTTTATTGACTAGTCGCACTTTGACTCGCAAAGGGGCTTCATAAGTTGTTCCTCTGAACCTAGCTTCTTCCTCTGTATGCTTGGGTTCGTCTAGATGATAATCCAAAAAATAAAGCTCCAATTCCTTACCCGAATAATCCTGTATGGGCGAGACCTCCTCAAAAAGTTCCTTAAGGCCTTTTTCTAGGAACCATTTATATGATTCTGTTTGGATAAATTGAAGGTCTGGCTGTCTGGTGAGATCTCCAGGATGTGAAGAAAAAATCTTCACAGGCAGAGCTCCTTGCTTGTGGCTTTTTGTTATAGGCATTTATTGGATATTAAATATGACTTTGGGCGTCAACCCCGTTAGAGATAAGTCGTCGAGGGGACGACTGCCAGATGTTCCCAACATCTTATCTCTAACGGGGTCAAAACAAAAAGGCCGAAATTATCACGGCTTTTATTTTGAATCGCTTATTCGTTCAGGTATTTAACAATATTTCGATTATGTTCGTCAAGTGTCTTAGCAAATACGGTCTCTCCCGTCACTTGATTAGATAAATAATACCAATAGGGAGACGTTGCGGGCCTAGTGGCTGCCAATATAGAATCGGCGCCCGGATTTCCGATGGGCCCTGGAGGGAGTCCCCTATATAGATAAGTATTGTACTTTGAATCTATTTTTTTGTCACTACCTGTGATTGGCAAGCAATCCTTGGGTAGTTTTAGATAACAGATAGTGGCATCTACTTGAAGGGGCATCTCGTTCTCTAATCTTTTCCATAAAATCCCAGAAGCAATCCGTTTTTCTTTTAGGTCTCTAACTTCTTTTTCTAAAAGAGAGGCCATTATGATGGTTTCTTTGAGGTCTTTATGATTGACGTCTAAACCAATTTTTCGCACCTGTTCCTCAAAATTGTCTAAAAAGCGTTTCTGGACAACCTCTACTGTGGAATCTAGAAAGAATTCATAAGTATCAGGAAAAAGATACCCCTCGAGCTCGTCGCCGAGCTCGCCATCAGTCAAAACGCCTACATCACGTAATTGGCGATTAACATCATCAACCGTCCAACCTTCAAAGATGATAACTGTGGTGCGTGGAGTTTCGGGAATGGAATAATAACGAATTAGGCGCCAAACAAAAAAAGCGCCCGTTATAAGCAAAATCAAACCTAGTGCAAAAATTAATCTTCTCATTTATCCACGAGCTCTTCTTTCTGTAATGCCCTGAACGATACCGATCAAAAGAGCCACGGTCAACAAGTTACTACCCCCATAACTCACCAAGGGCAAACCCACGCCAATAACCGGCAAAAGACCCGTAGCTGAACCTAAGTTGATAGTGAAATGAACTAATAACATTACTGCTGTTCCCAAGGATACAAATCTGGCAAAGTTGTTTTGTGAATTTCTGCCCAGAAGCAAAAGTCGATAAATCATATAGATAAACACTCCTATAACCAAAAATCCTCCTAGAAGGCCCCACTCCTCAACGAATGTAGAAAATATGAAGTCGGTATGGGCTGCTGGTAGAAAGCCGAAGTGCGCTTGAGTGCCTTGGCCAAAACCCTTACCAAGAAAACCGCCCGAACCAATGGCAATCTTTGATTGAATTACATTGTAGTTTATTCCTAATGGATCTTCGTTGGGCGTAAAAAGAGCCGATATTCTTGCTTTTTGATAATCGGCTAAGAAAAAACTCCAGCTAAGAGCTGCTAGTAACATTAAGATAAGGCCGGCTGTTAAAAGATGTCTAGATTTAATCTCGCTTAAGAGAAGATATCCAAACCAGATGCTAAAAAGAATAAGGGCGGTTCCAAGGTCGGGTTGCAACATTACTAAAGCTGTCGGAATAAGAAAATATATAAAAGACGTAACGATAATGCTCGGCCTGGCGATAGCGACATGGCGAAGAGCAAAAAAGCTTGAAAAGAATAAAATGAGAGCCGCTTTGGCAAATTCAGACGGTTGAATCTGAAAAACTCCCAACTGTATCCAGCTACGCGCCCCACTTATCTCAGGAGCTACAAAATAATTAATGATTAGGAGCGCTAAACAAAAACCGTAGAAGCCAAGAGTCACCCATTTATAGCTCAAGATGGCTTTGATATTTAAAAGAGGCAAACCGACAGCTATTAAGACAACGGGTATCAGCCAAGCCAGCTGTCTTCCAAAAAGTTCTCCGCCCGAAGACGCAAGCGCTAAATATCCTGCCAAAAGCAAAACACCCATTGAGGCCAAAAGGGGTGGATCTATTTTTGATAGAATTTTATATGACATCTGTTAATAAGAATTAAGAAATCACCTCCCAAAAAATTTCTAAATTAAGATTCTCTATGGGAATTCCGGAAATAGATGGGATAAATATGGTGTAGCCACTTGTTTTAAATGCTTCCAAAGAACTGATAGTGGTTGAGCCGGCTCTTATAAGATTACCCCCATCGTCTTTAATAAGTCCTATTAATTTTAGAGATTCTATATCTCTACCCGACATATTTGAGACGATACCTTCAGCTATAATTTTCTCTTCATCTGATTTCAAATCGAGCTGTCTAGTCGCAATTTCATAAACGAAGAATTCTTGTATCGGCACTAGGTCTAGTTCTGATAAAATTTTTATCTCTATCCTACCAACGTCTTGATAATTGAAGTTCAGACCCGGCTCTATTATATATCTGATGCTTGTGGGCGATATGTTTGTGTCTTTTTCTATGGTTTTAAGCTCTCTACCTATTTTGTCCTTGATATTAATGAGATAACGAACACCCTTTACGGCATAATTTTGGTTTGTATTTTCAATACTGGCTACAATCGTTACTTTACCTTCTCCCGCATCAAGTGATTGAGGGCTTCCAATAATTAATTGAAAGTTTTTTGCTTCGCAAGATATGCAAATACCTCCACAATCAATTTGCTCTTCGTTTTGGTTTAAAATACCGTCTTCACAACTAGGTTTTGGCTGTAGGTAAAACCAAGTCATTACTAAAAGACCCCCCATAATTCCTAAATAAAAAATACCGTATATAAATTTCTTAATTCCTCTTGGCATTTATATTCCATTGTAGGTGAAAATCAAAAGCCCCGCTACGGGGGCTTTTGATTTTCTTATTTCTTAAGTGCTAGCAAAGATATCCTGGCGAAGCCTACTTTCGCCTCAAAAGACTATCATCGGCGTTTGGCGCTTTCACTTCTGAGTTCGGAATGGTATCAGGTGGGACACACCAAGCTAAATCACCAGGAAATCTTTGCCAACACTTTGACAAATAAAAGATAAGAACCATAAAAAATAAACGAAAAACCTTTCTTGGGCGCCTAAGTGGCCAATTCTCCAGGATCTCCAATCTCTTCAATTCACAGCAAGCTGTGAATATCAAATTTTAGAGAAAGCGGTCTATTAGTACTCCTTGGCTGAACACGTTGCCGTGCTTACACCTAGAGCCTATCAACCCGGTAGTCTTCCGGGAGACCTGTGTCTAATCTTGAGTGCGGCTTCGCGCTTAGATGCTTTCAGCGCTTATCCAACACGAACTTAGCTACTCAGCACTTCAACTGGTGTCAAAGCTGATAGACCAGAGGTTCGCTCAATCGGGTCCTCTCGTACTACGATCAAATCCTCTCAAACACTTCACGCCTACAGTAGATAAAGACCAACCTGTCTCACGCATATCAGATTGTAATACGGACTATATCTTTACCGATTACATATAAACATGTACTTCGGTAGTTGGCGTATAGTCTCTGAGGGGTCAATTACGACTTCCCTGCTGATTGCTCATTCTATGAGTTTCCAGCATATAGCCAACTTGCCGTTTCTGTATTTCTACAAAACGCCGCCGTTCAATGATGTCTTGTTTAACCTCGGGTTTAGACTGTTTAAAAGTCGAACTATTTCAACTCCTAAACGGTCTAAACCCAGCTCGCGTACCTTTTTAATTGGCGAACAGCCAAACCCTTGGGACCTTCTCCAGCCCCAGGATAAGGTGAGCCG